>JAPSKD010000263.1 GCA_031177865.1 Bacillus sp. (in: firmicutes)
ACTTGTCCCGCTCATTGATACTTCTACTTTTGGGTCACTAGATGTTACCGATTGTTTATTGAATGTAGACTGCAATCTTAATGCTTCCATCGATTTCCGGAATTCATCAACCTTTTTATTAACATCACGGTAAGCATCAGTTTTCCAGTTGGCAAGTGTTTTGTTTTGTGTTAATTTGTTTAACCTTGCGCTTTGAACTTTTACAAGATTGGTAACAATTTCATCTGTGTTCATTCCAGAAGCAAGTCCTGTTACCCTTAAACTATTGTTTTCAATCATTATTGGTACCCCCTTCTTCATTCTACATAAAGGACAAAATACCCCTTATCTACTAGTATCGGATACTTTTTTAAAAAGTTAATATTTTTTTTATGTAAAAAGGAGACGCAGCTACGTCTCCTGATATTACCTTAAAATATTACTCGCAATTCCCATCATCTGATCTGCATACGAAACCGCTCGTGCATTCATTTGGAAGCTTCGCTGTGATGTCATTAGTTCAATCATTTCTGTTGTTAAATCCACGTTAGAGCCCTCAAGAACACCAGAAACCATATTAACCTCGCCTGGCTGCATCAATCTAACAAGGTCTGCCTCAGTGATTCCATCGCCCAGCACGGTTGGATCAACAGTAAACTCATTATTGCCCATGTTCTTTAATACATGGGGATTTTGAATACCAACTAATCCTACTTGTTGCGGGGAAAGAAAGGCAGCGCCCTGCCCATTTTTGTCTTTCAACTGAATTTGACCATTATCTGTGAAATTCACTTCATATTGGTCATTAAATTCAATCGGTTCTCCATTCTGATCTAGTAAGTAACCGCCATTCGCATTTACTATATGGTAGATTCCTTGTACATTGGGATTCGGTGTTAAGTGGAAGTTACCGTCACGGGTAAATCTTACTTCTCCCGGTTCCCCTGCTGCTCCTGGATAACCAACCTGAAAAAAGCCATTCCCATTAATCATTAAATCAAACGGGTTACCCGTTTCAATCGGCTGTCCCTGTTCCATGTCCGTTTGTGTAAGACCCATGCGCGTGCCATACCCCACCCGGATTCCATTTGGAGTAAGTCTTCCGACCTCCTGATCAGGACGGCTTTGATTATTGATTTGTGAGGCTAAAATTTCAGAGAAACTATGGTCTTTTCGTTTATAGCCATTCGTATTTACATTCGCCACATTGTTTGCGGTATTATCAATTTTTTGCTGGTATGCCGACATCGCACCGGAAGAGATATATAATGATGTATTCACTTCTTTTTCCTCCTGATTTAACCGTTAATCTTTCCAACCGAGTAAAGCTGTTCTAACGATCCATTATATACACTAATTACCTTCTGATTTGCCTCGTAACCACGTACAGTCATCATCATTTCTGTCATTGTTTGTCCTGGATCGACATTAGATTGTTCGATAAATCCTTGATGGAGAGAGACTCCTTGATTATTAATTGGTAGTGGGTTCTCAGCTTGATAGGTATTCCCGCCAAGCCTGCGCAGTTCATTTGGATTTTCCGCTACTGCAATCCCAATTTGACCTGCAACTCTTGTACTAGTCGGATCACTTGGATAGGCAATCACTTGCCCGTCTGTGCTAATCAGTAAATCTTCCTTGCTGATTGAATCAGTGATTTGAATCGGCCGTTGGTTGACATCAAGAATTCGGTAACCCTCTGATGTCACTAAATTGCCTTGACTATCTAAATCCCACTTCCCATTTCGGGTATACCCGACGGTTCCATCAGGAAGCTGGACCGTAAAGAAGGCAGCTGGCTTTACTTGGTTGCCATTAATCAGCTGTGTAGGAAGCCCTTGATCCTCAATCGCAAGATCTAGAGGATTTACAGACTGGACAAGCGCCCCTTGGTTGAAGCTTGGAATCCGTTCCTGTACATAGACGCCATTGGATAGTTCGCCAATCTGGACTGGCTGCCCGGGAATATTCGGTGCTCCAGCAAGGGGTACATTACTATTTTCATTAAAATCACGTATTCTTTGCATTAAAAGTTTAGGAAATGCCCGGAGTACTGTATCATCCTTCTTGTATCCTGGTGTCTGTGCATTTGCTAGATTATCGGATAACGTTTCTTGTCTTCGCTCCAAGGCAAACATACCTGAAGCGGCTGAATACAAACCTCTTATCATCTTATACCCTCCTCCTTAGGCATTTGCTTTGCTAATTCCAAAATAAACGAGACTTCCCCAGTTCCTTTGTCTAGTTTTTTAGCAATTTGTTCCGCAGACAGCCCTTGTTTTTGTAAAGTAAATATTTGCTCGAAACGATCATTTAAAAACAACTGATGCATGGTATTCGTTTTAACTGACCCTTCTACCATTTTTTCCAGTTTCCGCCTCTCCTCTTTTAATTGGTGCACTTCGTTTTGGATTATGGCATGGTACTGCTTCAATTTATCTTTTAAGACAACCATTTCACGACTTAATTTCTTTTGTTTAACAAAAATCTCCAAGTTCAAATCCTGTTTAACAGGAACTTCTTGAGAAGCAGATTTCCGAACGATTAAATACACTACTCCAATCAAATTAAGAACAAGTAGTATTTCAGTTAAATAGTTTAGCAACTAAAATTCTTCCTTTCTATTGAACAATCATTTATGTGTAAAGATTAATCAATAAGCCTTTTATTTCACCAATTCGTTCCAGTATCGTCAATCCTTTATCTTGTTGATTTAATACCTGATTCGTTAATTCCATTAATTTATGATCAATTGTTTGGACCGTTTTCAATGTCTTATTTCCTGCATAAGGGTCCCAGATGTCTGTTTGATACAGTGCTACCCCATTTTTTGTAACCTCACCCATAAATTGCTTGACTAAATCCTTGTATTTTCTTAGTTCACTAAATGTTGGATTATTGCTCAATTTTTGACCTTGTTGATCAATATTTACCAAAAGCTGTTGGAGGTGATCTTTTGTCAGTTCTTTTGAGTATATACTCATAATTTTTTGAAAGGATGCAGATTGGCTGGCAGAACGCTCAGTCGCTGTCAGGCGGGGATCATTCATATTGATCCTTACAGGTTCTTGTATTTTCAATGGGATCTACCTCCGGATTATCAATCAAAAAACTATCAAAATCAATCAAAATATACTTAGTCATTATACCTCAATATTTAATTTATTTCATTAAAGTTTGAAAATAAAAAAGCTCTTATCTTTTTGATAAGAGTCCCAGAGATTATCTTAATTTTAAAACTTGTGTTTTTACATCTTGAATTGAACTAGTTACCTCTTCCATTTCCATTGTTTGCGTTTCAATGCTTCCATTTAATTCCTCTGTTTGGTTAAGAACGTTTTTAACCTCTTGCTCAATTTCTTTGCCGTATTTTGCCTGCTCACTCGTGGCGACCGACATTTGCTGAACCATTTCCTTCATATGACTTATATTTCGTACGATTTCTTCAGCAGTTAGGGCCTGTTCCTTAGTTGCATTAGTTACCGAACTTGATTGCGCTGTGACATTTTCTACTGCAGATACGATTGAATGACCACCTTTTGCTTGTTCAGCAGTAGCTAATGTAATTTGGTGAACTTGATTCTTAGTATTGATAATTCCTTTTACAATCTCTTCAGCACTCATGGATTGCTGTTGTGTAGATATTGCCATTTCAGCAGCTTGCTTGGTTACATTCTCAACAGCTTTTATGATAAATTCACTATTCTTTGTTTGTTCAGAAGTGGCTTTGTTGGCTTGAACCATTTGCGCGGTTACCTGCGTAATACCTTCTGAAATTTTCTTAATTGCTAGATTTGTTTTTTCTGCTAATTGATTTCCAATTCTAACTTTATCTTCCCCCTCTTTAATCGAGGTAACTGCTGCTGCTGTTTCGTCTTGAATTCCTTTAATAAGATCTGCAATTTCCTTTGTTGCTTTCGTTGAACGTTCTGCTAATTTACGTACTTCATCCGCAACTACTGCAAAGCCTTTTCCATGCTCACCAGCACGCGCAGCTTCAATCGCAGCGTTTAATGCTAATAAATTTGTTTGTTCTGCAATATCATCAATCACTTCGATAATACTGCCAATTTCTTCTGAACTTTCTCCCAAACTTTCCATTACATGACTTGCATGGTTAATGACTTGAGAAATATCCTTCATGCCATTTAAGGTTTCATTTAAAGATTTGGTTCCTTCAAACGCATCTTGTTGAACCGTTTCAGTTAATTCTTTAACAGCCTGTGTTGTTTCCGCCACTTGCTTAATGGAACACACCATTTCCTCAATGGTTTCAGCCGTTTGTTCAGCAGTCTGTGTTAAATTAACGGTGTTTTCACTTACGCCTTTAATCGATAAGCTCATTTCTTCTATTGCAGCAGAAATTTCTTCAACTGTTGCTCCTACATTGCCTGCATTGGCAGCAACTTGTTCAATCGAAGCCATCATTTCTTGGATTGCTGCAGACGTTTCTTCCGCAGAACCATTTAAATTATCAGCGCTTCCAGCCACTATATTAATGGAAGCACTCATTTGCTCTACTGCAGCAGAAACTTCATCTACACTAGAAGCCGTAACATCTGTGCTGCTGGCTACCTGTTGGATCGAAGCAACCAATTCACTTACGGAGCCATTGGCTTTATTCATAGAAGAATCTAATTCTTGTGCACTTTTAAAAATATGTTCAATCGATTTTTGGATTTCATTACCTGATTGGGTTGTTTTATCCACATTTGTTAGAACATTTTTAACTGAGCGTTTAATTAATCTAAGCATGACAATTGAAATTAAAATACTGACAAGTCCGCCAATACCAGCAACAATAATGATTTGTTTGATATAATCAGCGATGTCCTGATTAGATTCTTTTATTATTTCATCTGATTCCTTATTGATATTCTCGGCAAGTTTATCAAGTGATGTAACAGTCTTTTCTCCTAAAGGTCCCATATCTTCCATTTCTTTTTTGATTGACTCATAATCATTATTCTTTGATTTAGTAATATAGAAAAAAATGATAGCAGCAAATTCTTCAAAGTCTTGATTGAACTCTTTTAATAATTGATCGTCTTCCTTTGAATTATTCGATTTTTCCAATTCTTTAATATTCATACGGATTTTTTCTAAACCTACGTTTACAAAATTCTCCATTTCAGCTTTATCTGATGCTTCACGCTCAAAAGCATGCTGCATTAAAAAGAGCCGGACTCGGGTGAAATCTTCTTTTACCGTGCCAATTAATTCAACCCGCGGGATTTGCGTTTTTCCCATATTACTAACATCTTCCCCAACGAGCTTAATACTTTGGGAAGACACATAAGCTAAGATTGCGAAGAAAAGGATGATGAGGACGTAACTGCCTCTTTGTTTGACACTCATCGGAATTTTTTTAAGACTCATTTTTTTAAACATTTTGTTTACCCCTTTATAAGTAGAGTCCAATGATGCTTTTTGCTTTAAAGTTTGTCTTTTATCACTTTCAATTCATCTAAATTTGTTGTGTCTTCTACTAACTTTTCAATATCTAAAAGAATGATTAAACGTGTATCAAGCTTAGCCATTCCCAAAAGATAGGAAACCTCATTTGTTTGCATCAAATGTGGCTGTTGAATTGTGTCTGGTACAATATCTATTACATGTGTTGCCGCATCAACTACAAGTCCGATTTCTTGGTCCTTGACCATAACGATAATGATTCGATTCATATCGCTCGCTTCCAAAGATTCCCCAACTAGTGCCGTTCGCATATCAACCACCGGTGTCACGACATTACGCACCGTTGTGACGCCAAGTACATGCGGCGGGCGGTTAGGAAAGGCAGTTATCTCCTGCATTCTCTCAATGGAAACCACTTGACTAATATGTACACCATACTCTTCATACCCTATCCGAAAAACAAGTGTTTTAGAATCTCCAAATTTCATATGAGCCCCTCTTTTTTTATTAAAATAAAAAACTTAATTGGTTGATGTTTTCACTAACTCTTCTAATTTCAACAAGATGATCAAACGTCCATTAATTTTTGCTATCCCTTCAAAAATCTCTGAATTAGACGCAATGGACGATGCACTTTCAATATCTTTAGATAATACGTCTAGCACATCCTTTGTTTGATCAACAATAAACCCTAATTCCAGGTCATCATACTTTGTAATGATAACTCGCGTATCGTCTGTGTTGTCAGTATGTTCAAAGTTTAATTTGCTTCTCAAATCTATGACTGGTGTTACATTTCCTCTAAGATTGATAACGCCTTTAACATAATTAGGTGCATTAGGAACTCTAGTAATCTGCTGGACGCGTTCGATGGATTGAACATTTTTAATATCGAAGCCATATTCCTCTTCTGCTAATGTAAAGGCGACAATTTTGAAACTATCCACTAGATACATCCTCCCTATTTAATAAATTGATTACAATCAATGATTAAAGCCACTTCGCCATTTCCTAAGATCGTAGCTCCAGATATTGCGTATAAATTGGTTAAGTAGCCGCCTAAAGATTTTAATACTACTTCCTGCTGTCCAATAACAGAATCTACTGCTAACCCGACAGTTTTATTTCCTTTTCGAACAATAACAATAAATAATCGCTGTTGGACTGAGTCTGTTTCTACAGAAGGAACATGAAATTCTTCCTCTAAATAAATTAATGGTACTACCTGTCCTCTAAATTGAATAACCTTTTTCCCATGAAGAGTAGAAACTTGATCTTTAGAAACATTCGTAATTTCCACAATCGAATTAAAAGGAATCGCATAGGTTTCATCTACTACTTTTACTAACATAGAATTAATGATTGAAAGTGATAATGGCAATTGAATCCGGAATATAGAACCTTTCCCTAGATTTGAATCTACACTGATTACTCCGCCCAAAGACTCTATTTTCGTTTTTACAACATCTAAGCCGACACCCCGGCCAGAAATATCAGAAATTTTATCCGCCGTACTAAATCCAGAGGAGAAAAGCAAGGAATATACCTGTGAATCCGTCAGCGTCTCACTTTCCTCCAACGTTACCACACCGCGCTCAATCGCTTTATTTAATACTTTATCTCGATTAATGCCTTTTCCATCATCCAACACCTCAATAAAGACATGGTTTCCACTGTGATAAGC
>JAPSKD010000264.1 GCA_031177865.1 Bacillus sp. (in: firmicutes)
ATAATACGAGCCAGATGGCAATGACTGCCATTACAGCCCTTCTCGGAGCAGCAGCTTTGTCTACCCGTGTTTATACGTGGAATATTATGTCCTTTATTATGCTGTTCGCATTAGCCGTTGGCCAGGGAACACAAATTCTAATCGGTTATCGTGTTGGAGCTGGTGACTTTGCAGGAGCCTATAAGCAATTATTAAAAAGCCTTAAAGTAAGTTTTATTATTACTATTGTTATAGCAATATTTATAGCTATTTTTAGAGAAACCATTATGGGTCTTTTCACAGATGATCCAGAAATTATTAAAGTCGGAAGTACACTTTTATTATTATGTTTAATTCTTGAGCCTGGAAGGACATTGAATCTTATCGTGGTTAACTCACTACGTGCTACCGGAGATGCTGTTTTTACTGTGAAAATGGGCATTCTGTCGATGTGGGGAATTGCCGTTCCTTTATCGTATTTATTAGGAATACAGTTTGGAATAGGGTTAGCCGGGGTATGGATTGCCTTTATTGCAGATGAGTGGTTCAGAGGAATCGTCATGTATTTTAGATGGAAAAGCAGAGCGTGGGAAAAGAAAATCCTTGTTGATAAAAAACAAGCGGTTACTAGTTAAAGGCGATGGAGGAGAACGTTAAATGAAATACCGTAGACTTGGAAACAGTGGATTAAAAGTAAGTGAAATCGGATTAGGCAGCTGGCTCACCTATGGAAAATCAGTAAATAATCAGACTGCACATGATTGTATTCATAAAGCATATGAACTGGGTATTAACTTCTTCGATACAGCTAACGCCTATGAAGGTGGAAAGGCAGAAGAAGTATTGGGTGAAGCGTTAAACGAATATCCAAGAAGTTCATACGTGGTAGCTACGAAGCTATTCTTCCCGATGGGTCCGGGACCGAATGAGCGCGGACTATCAAGAAAACATATCATGGAACAATGTGATGCGAGTTTAAAAAGATTAGGCGTGGATTATATTGATCTCTACCAATGTCACCGCTATGACCCAGAAGTACCGATGGAGGAAACTTTGTTTGCTCTTGATGATTTGATCAGGCAAGGGAAGATCCTTTATGCGGGTGTGAGTGAATGGAGTGCTGCCCAAATCGAAAAAGCGGTTGGGATAGGCAAGGATTATCGCTTAAGACAGATTATTTCTAATCAGCCTATTTATAATATGTTTGAAAGATATATTGAGGATGAAGTCCTGCCAGTATCGACAGAAAAAGGGATTGGACAAATCGTTTTCTCTCCTTTAGCGCAGGGAGTCTTAACAGGTAAATATAAACCTCGTACTGAAAAACCAGCCAATAGCAGGGGTGCGAATGATGCAACAAACTTCGTCATCAATAGTTATTTCAGGGACGATGTCCTCACAGTGGTACAGAAATTAGACGGTTTAGCTTCAGAACTGGGGGTTACTTTAAGTCAGTTAGCATTGGCATGGATTCTCCGTCACCCAACCATCGGCTCTGCGATTATTGGAGCCAGCAGGACAGAGCAAATTGAAGAAAATGTAAACGCAGTGGATATCAAATTGGATCAACATGTTCTACAAGCCATAGATTCTATCCTTGAAGAAATAAAAGACTTTGCACCATTGAGATAGCATTCCAATTTTTTTATGAAAAGCGGGTGAGCTTTATTGATGAAGGTTTATAAACATGGAGCTCCTTTAATAAAAGAAATTATTGATACGCGAATTCATGATGATGCTATTTCGTTTTGGAATTTAGGGCAGGCAGGAATCGTGCTTAAAGGCAGAGAGGAAGATGGGTTAATCTGTATCGATCCTTATCTATCAAATAGCATTGAACAAGTAAATCCTGAAACAGAATTTATACGAGCCTATCCACCTGTTCTCTCTCCTATCATGCTGGAAGACGCCGATGCTATTTTAATTACTCACCAACATGATGATCATCTGGATTTTGCCACGTTAAGGGAAGTCGGCCGAAATAGGGAGAATTCGTTTTTGGCAGTTCCCGCTCCACTCGTATCAATGGTGCAGTCGGAAACAGGCAATAAGAACGTAGTAGCAGCCAAAGGGAATGAATCTTTTCAAATAAAAGGATTTCAGATTACACCTGTTCCAGCAGCACATACTAGTTATCAAGTCGATTTACAGGGTAATCATCTATATTTAGGTTATTGTCTAGAGGTAAATGGTGTTCGCCTGTTCCATAGTGGTGACACAATTGTGACCCCGGAATTGATAGAAAAGGTAAAGGATTTCAAACCCCATGTTGTATTCCTGCCGATTAATGGCGGGGACTATTTCCGTTCATCACGAGAAATCGTTGGAAACATGAGTTTTCGTGAAGCTGTGGAATTTTCAGTTACGGTAGGTGCTGATCTCATTATTCCGATTCATTATGATTTGTTTCCGAATAATCGGGATAATCCTGCTTGTTTTGTAGATTACTTGTTTACTCATTATCCAAATCAAAAGTTTCATATGATGGCACCCGGAGAACGTTTTATTTATCACCTGTAATAAAAGGTGGTAAAGGTCGAGAATTTCAACACTTGGAGGATTAAAATATGAATAACTCAAAAGGCTTTGATGACGTAAATTTTTACGAAATCGATTGGGACTCAAAAGGTGATTTATGGGCACATGATCCGGTTATAGCTAAGGAAGGTTCTCGCTGGTATGTTTTTCATACTGGAAATGGCATTCAAATAAAAACGTCGGAAGATGGGGTTAACTGGAAGCAGGCAGGACAAATATTTCCGTCATTACCCGAGTGGTCTAAACAGTATGTACCAGAAAAAGAGGAGGAAAGTATTTGGGCACCGGATATATATTTCCATGATGGAACGTATTATATCTACTATTCTGTGTCTACTTTTGGTAAGAATACTTCTGCCATCGGATTAGTAACCAATACCACGCTTAACCCTGAAAATCCTGATTACAAATGGGTGGACAAGGGATATGTTATTCATTCCAATGAGTCTGACAACTACAATGCCATTGATGCTAATTTGATATTCGACCAAGA
Source organism: Bacillus sp. (in: firmicutes) (assembly GCA_031177865.1). Classification (GTDB taxonomy): domain Bacteria; phylum Bacillota; class Bacilli; order Bacillales; family Cytobacillaceae; genus Neobacillus. Next base: position 3,011 of record JAPSKD010000264.1, read on the forward strand.
AGGGGTGCCATGGTTGAATTTTGGTTCATTCTGGTCCGGAATCAAGCTCATTCAATTGGACCCTGTAACGATGAAGCTAGCAGAAGGTGCCGAGCTTTTGTCAATTTCGAGCAGAACTGAACAGCCAAATACGATTGAAGCGCCTTTCATTGTCTACCGTAACGGCTATTATTATCAGTTTGTATCTTTTGATTTTTGCTGTCGCGGAATTGAAAGTACCTATAAAATTGTCGTTGGCCGATCAAAGAATATTACAGGGCCTTATTTTGATCGAGATGGGGTGTCGATGATGGAGGGAGGAGGAACATTGATCGACGCAGGAGATGATAGATGGATTGGTCCTGGACATTGTGCCGTTTATTTTTCGGGCGACTCGTCCCTTCTTGTCAACCACGCTTATGATGCCTTGAAAAAAGGAAAACCAACGTTGCGGATTAAACCATTGTATTGGGATCAAGAAGGCTGGCCGCATATCTAAGAATAGAAAAAGACTTTGGGGCAGTGCAATCCCAAAGTCTTTTTTACGATAGGCTGTGTTATAGGAGACTGATGATTTTAGAACCTGTTGATTTGCGCGGAAGGCACGAAGACTCCTGCGGGAGGACGAGGCAGGGGAGACCCCGCAGGCGCTTAAGCGCTGAGGAGGCTCCCCCGAACCGCCCTAAGGTGCGCGAAGTGCCTGGAGCGCAAATCAACAGCCAATTTAACACAGCTTCCCATACTAAGCAGCTAAGTTTAATTTATGTTTTCGCCTATAAACTACTTTTGATAATAAAACACTGCACTCATATAAAAATATTAGCGGGATGACTACCAAAATATCAGATAGGAAATCCGGCGGAGTGATTAAAACAGCGGTTACGATGAGAACAAAGTAGGAGTACTTACGAATTTTTTGTAATCTGTATGGATTTAATACTCCAAGACTTGTCAAGAACATGATCACCACTGGAAGTTCGAATAAAAATCCAAAGGGCAGGGTCATATGAAGTAAAAACTGAAAATATTTTTCTGTGGTGAAAAAGGTCATAAACATATCCTCTGACATTGAGAGAAGGAACTGATAAACGATAGGGAATATGATAAAGTATCCAAAACTAATTCCAACAATAAATAATAGGAATAAAGATGGAATATAAGCTAATGTTACTTTTCGCTCGGTATCTTTCAATGCTGGACGAACAAAAAGCCAAATTTGATAGGCCGCTATAGGAATCGTCCCCGAAATGGAAACCACACAGGCTAGCATCAAATATACCCATAAAATATCGCTTGGCCCTAAAATAGCAAGTTGTACCTCTAAGTCCTGAACCAGCCATTGATATATATCTTGAACATAGACAAAGGCTAAAATAAACAAAACCATAAAGGCTCCGAGTATGATGATAAGTCGTTTTCGTAATTCTTCAAAATGGCCAATCAAATCCATATTATGTTTAGACATCGAATATCCTCCTTAGAAAAAGAAGACGCAAGCACCACATTCTGCCTGCATCTTCCCGAAATAAGTGTTAAATGGTCTTTTCCTCTTTTTTTGGCTGTACCTTACTAGGGTCCTCATCTGAAACCAATTCACGTGTCGATTTTTTAAATTCCTTTAAAGTGGAACCTACAGCACGTCCTAATTCCGGTAATTTTGAAGGTCCGAATATGATTAATGCAATTACTAAAACAAGAATTAAACCGGGAATACCTATGTTCTGAAGCATAATTGTTGTATCCTCCTTTAGATAGCTTTTTTCGTCTGATTACGCTGATAGCAATATTGAAATAGCTTATACTTAGCTTTGTTTTTACAAAGATGACAACGAAAACTTTCTTCCTCTGAAATTAACTTTATATGAGGAACATACATAAGTTCCAAGGCATCCTTGACGTGGTTTGAACAAACAAACATGAGTGAGAAGTGCCCCTTCCACTTGATTACTTAAAGCTTCCACCTTGTACCGCTACTAAACAAGAACGTCCGAAAGTTTGACCAGGGTATGGATTCCATGTTTCTGGATGCTGAACATCTAAGAATAATGTTTTCTCGTCTGGCGTTAACCATGGACCTGTTACTTCACAGCCTTTTGGACCTGAAGCAAATTGGAAAGGTTCTCCATAGTTTTTTCCGTCTGTTGGTATCATGAATACTCCACAGTTTTTATAGGCAGCATACTGATTGGTTTCAGTTGCAGCATAATCCTCAACCACCCAGAGGTTGCCTTTGCTGTCAAAGTGCAGGTTATCTGGGCAGGTAATACCGCTTTGCTGTCCGCCGGCAACAAATACTTCAAACGTGAACGATTCACTAGCATGGTCACCGCCAGTCGGAGCAAAACGAACAATTTGTCCATGGAAGTTACCATGACCTGTGTTATTCGTTAACGCTAAGAAAACGGATCCGTCATGAGGATGAATTTCTACGTCTTCAGGACGGTCTAATTTTGTTCCGCCAACTAAAATACCAGCTTCGCGTGCATTAGTTAGGACTCCGGCTTGGTCGGTATATTTCTCTTGCAATTTAGAATTTGTTGCATAATCAAGAGCAATCCATTTTTGCTGGCTCATACTGGCCACATATAAAGTTCCACTTTCTAAGATATCGAAGTTTGCTTCACGATTGGCAGGGTTAAATTTCTTACTGCTAATGAATTTATAGAAACATGCATCACTCTTATCATCGCCCATATAAACAACTACTCTGCCGTCATTGGTTAAGCCCATTGCTGTATTTTCGTGGGCAAAACGACCAAGGGCGGTATGCTTGCGAACGGGTCTTTTTGGATCAAACGGATCTACCTCAACAACCCAGCCGTAATGATTGTCATTAAAATTTGGCCAGCCATAGTCATCGCCGTATTCTGTGTTTTCTTCACAAGATAGAGCAGTATTCCATAAAGTACGTCCGCCGCTGCAGTTTCCTAATGATCCAACAACGCTTGTCGCACCGCCTACAGACTGGCTTCCACGTGCGGGACCAGTTAATTCAATCGGAGTATTACCATCGACACGTCGATTATATGTATCGTCTAAAATAAGCTTCCATCCATCTTTTTCCTTTTTAACATGAATGACAGAACCACCCACTGCTTCTTTTTCCATTTTGAGAAGCTCAGGATAGTTTGCTAGATTTTCCTTTTTAAAAGTAGCTTCATTGATTCCTAACATCTTCATATAGTTTCCTGGTTCAGGGAACTCGTGATTTACCCAGATCAAGCCTTCTTCGGAATTGTTTCCGCCTTTTAAGCTATCCATTGGAAAATAAACAGTTAGGTCAGCTGCATCCCCAAATATTTCACCCTTAGAATTAATCTTATCTCCATAAGAGGCAATAATAGAATAGTTGTATCCGTTAGGCAATACCATATCGTTTTCCCATGTACGGCTAACTGGTTTGAACGGTGCAGTAAGTGATTTACCCTTTCCTGAAGGCTGTCCATTCATTAAGTGGTTTCCAGTCATCGCGTTCCCAGTTAAAGCTCCAATTCCTGATGAAGCTGCAACTAGTGCGGCAGTACCACTTCCAACATAGGTTAAAAATAAACGGCGATCCATATATCATTCTCCCTTTTAGCTGAATTAGTATCTTTCTCCTATGATTATAGATAGTCCCAAACCCAATGTTAATTAAGGGAGTGTAAAGATTTGTTAAGAAAACTTAAATTATTTTAATAACTTGTAAATTGCAATATGACTGTCAGAAAAACTAAATTTTTGATGAAAAATAGATTGTTACTTTTTAACGTGCGTTTATTTTGCAATAAATAATGGAACATCTTTAATATAAGTGTTAATAATGAATTTCTTTTTTGAGTTAATGAATAATATAAATACAGTGTGATGGAGGGGATAAGACAATGGAGGGGTTTCATCAGAGTCCAAATATTTATGCCAGCGAAGTCAATATTAAAGTGAAAGATTTAGACTATGCACGAACTTTTTATCAAAATATTATGGGTTTTAATGTACTAGAGAAAACAGATAGGAAAGCGGTTTTAACTGCTAATGGGAAAACACCGTTAGTAACTTTAGAACAGCCTGAAAATGTGATAGCTAAGGAA
>JAPSKD010000265.1 GCA_031177865.1 Bacillus sp. (in: firmicutes)
GGTTGAGTTCATTAGCACATAGTCATTATCACGAAACATGCGTTATATGTGAGGATCTAAAACCAAAAGGGATACATCTATATACTTCGTTTATATGTACTGATTGTGAAAAAGACTTAATTCAAACTGAGACACATGATCCAAAATATAAATATTATCTCAAACAGTTAAAAAAAATAACAACACCTGAAATTTTTTCATAAAAAGTCCATTTGGGCTTTATTTTTTTGATTAAAATGGGGTAGGTCAGGTAAAATGAATGAGACTCTTTAAAGGAGTATAATTAATGAATAAACAAACTCGAATTCCGTTATATGAAGCATTGGTTCATTATAAAAATACAAATCTAATTTCATTTCACGTTCCTGGCCATAAATCTGGAGTCGTTCTCAACCAACAAACTCAAAATATGTTTCAGCAACTTCTAAAAATTGACGCGACAGAACTATCAGGTTTGGATGATTTGCACTCCCCTGAAGGCGTAATTAAAGAGGCTGAAGAACTCTTAGCAGCACTTTACCAGGTTAAGGAAAGCTTTTTCTTGGTAAATGGGTCAACTGTCGGTAATTTAGCCATGATCTTGTCAGTTTGTGAGAAGGATGATGTTATCCTTGTTCAAAGAAACTGTCATAAGTCAGTCTTAAATGCACTAAAACTAGCGAAAGTCAGACCCGTTTTTTTAGAACCCGATTATAACCTAGATTGGAGAACAGCAACAGGTGTTTCGAAAGAAATAGTAGAAAAAGCCATCTCCCTTTATTCTAATGTAAAAGCGATTGTCTTAACCTATCCGAACTACTATGGTATGGTGTATGACTTAAAAAGTATTATTGACCTTGCACATCTTCATACCATTCCTGTTTTAGTAGATGAGGCACATGGCCCTCACTTTATTATTGGTGAACCTTTTCCGGCATCGGCTATCCAATTAGGAGCGGATATGGTTGTTCACTCTGCACATAAAACCCTTCCCGCCATGACAATGGGTTCTTATTTACATTTAAACAGTGATCGGGTCAATCGCGATAAAGTAAAGGAATATCTGCAAATGCTTCAGTCCAGCAGCCCATCATACGTTATCATGGCTTCACTGGATTTAGCGAGGAACTATTTAGCAACGTATCAACGAAACGACATAGAATATTTACAAAAGGAGATATCAAATTTCAAAAAGGAGCTCTCAACAATTCAATGCATTAAGGTACTAGAGTATCCCAACTCATATGGGGACACATTAAAAGTAACCCTACAGTCAAGGTCAAAATTAAGTGGATTTGAACTCCAGAAAAGATTCGAAGAGAAAGGTATTTATACTGAGTTAGCAGATCCTTATAATGTACTATTGGTCCTTCCCTTATTGAAGGAAAACCAAGACTATCCATTAGGAGAAGCAAGCAGAAAAATAAAAGAGCTGTTAGAGGAGATACCATACCATCCAATTGAGGAAGAATTTCTAATTAGCACAGAAAAGATATCTGAGTTAGCAATCCCTTACGAGAAATTGTCGAAAGTTGAGAACAGGGTAATACCCATTTCAGAAGCAGCAGGGCAATTATGTGCAGAGACGATTATACCATACCCGCCGGGAATTCCCCTTTTGTTAATGGGGGAGTTAATTACCGTTGAAAAGGTAAAACAGCTTACCAAACTAATGAATACGGGAGCGAGATTTCAAGGAGGAGCCTTCTTAGATAGTAATCAAATTAAAATAGTAAAAACAAGTTATTAAATTGGAAAATGATTGGAGAAGTTCATATGAGTTACTTCATTACCCTTGAAGGTGTCGAGGGATCAGGCAAATCAACCATAATTAATTTCATTAAAGATTCGCTTGAGACTAGTGGAAAAAAGGTGATTGTAACAAGGGAGCCTGGAGGAATTGATATTGCAGAGCAAATTCGTTCCGTTATTCTAGATAAAAAAAATACTATGATGGAGGGCAGAACAGAAGCCCTGCTTTACGCTGCAGCAAGAAGGCAACATTTAGTGGAAAAGGTAATACCGTCTCTCAATGAAGGCAATATTGTATTATGTGATCGATTTATAGATAGCAGCCTAGCCTATCAGGGATATGCAAGAGGATTAGGTATCAATGAGGTCTATTCTGTTAATAAATTTGCAATTGAAGACTTACTGCCTGATTTAACTTTGTACTTAGATTTGGATCCTCAAATAGGTTTAAATCGAATTGCAAAAAATAAAGGGAGAGAAATAAACAGATTAGATTTAGAAGAAATAAATTTTCATGTTAAAGTCAGGGAAGGCTATGAAGAAGTATTGAAGATGTTCCCAGAAAGAATGGTTAGAATAGACGCAAATCAAGAAGTTGGTAAAGTGATGGCAGATATCAATGAAGTATTAGAAGAAAGGCTCAAATAATAAAGTTTAAACAATACATAAAAAAAGGCTGGCTTAACTATGAAGCCAGCTTTTAATCTGTCTATTTATCTCCGTAAGGATCAATCGTTTGAATTGTTCCGTCACTGTTATATTTTAGTTCAGTGTATTTCACAGAACGCTTATGATTCACACCATTTGATAACTCGCAATCGTGATAGAACAGGTACCATTTATCGTTAAACTCAACAATCGAATGATGTGTTGTCCAGCCAATTACAGGGGTAAGAATCGTTCCTTTGAACACAAATGGACCTTGTGGATTCTCACTCACTGCGTAAACAATTTTATGGGTTGTACCGGTTGAATAAGATAGATAATAAAGACCATTGTATTTATGAACCCATGGACCTTCAAAATATCTTCTGTCTTCGTCACTTGCAAGAATCGGGCTGCCATCTTCGTCAACAATGGAAATTTCTTTTGGCTCACTTTTGAAAGTAAGCATGTCATCGCTTAATTCAGCTACTCTTGGTCCTAATGCAGGAGCATCTGGTGCTGGACCTTCCGCATCTGGAACGAATGTTCCAGTCTGCCACTTTTCTAACTGTCCTCCCCAAAGGCCGCCAAAATAAACATACGCTTTAGAATCCTCATCCACTAATACAGCTGGGTCGATGCTGAAACTGCCGGGTATGTAATTTTCCTCTGGTGTAAAAGGGCCTGCAGGATTTGGGCTTGTTGCGACACCAATTCTGAAAATGCCATCTTTATCTCTTGCTGGGAAGAATAAATAATATGTGTTATTTTTGTAAGCAGCATCAGGTGCCCACATTTGTTTAGAGGCCCATGGAACATCTTTTACGTGAAGCGCTTCCCCGTGGTCCACTACAGGTGAGTTAACGTCATCCATAGATAGGACATGGTAATCTTCCATTTTATATTGGTCGCCATTATCATTAGAAGGTTCATCGTGATCAAGGTCATGAGAAGGATAAATATAAAGCTTTCCTTCAAAGACATGCGCAGAGGGATCTGCAGTATAAATATGTGTAACTAAAGGCTCGTTTGGTTTTGAGTTTTTCTCCATAATATCTCCCCATCGAATAGTATAGTTATTTACAAATTTATTATAACTGATGTTAATTAACTTTGTATATCCAAACAACTAACTTTTTTGCCTCTTTTAAAAAAGAGGGGAAATTCGATTAGAAAAGATTATAAAACTCTAGATTCTTCTTTTATGAAGTTCTCAACGACAAAAGCAGAAACACCTAATACGGTTGAATACTTTCCAAGTCCCGAAAAATCCAGCTTCATTTCATGTTGATGATGGGTGAGTGTGTGATTTTTAATGGTATTTCGAATTGGTTCCTCAATCCATTCTTTTGTTAAAGCTAAACGATTTCCTACAATTACCTGATCAGGGTTAAAGGTATTAATAATGTTATTGATACCATATCCTAGGTAATTACCAATTTTTTGAAATAGATTCTTGACAGCCTCATCACTGTTATTCGCAAGGTTTATTAAAGACTCAAGTGTATCACCGTTTTCCCCAGCCATCTCCAGCAGGGCATGTTCAGAAGCATAGGCTTCCCAACAACCTCGGCTCCCACAGCTGCAGGGTTTTCCGTCAATATCAATAATCATGTGTCCCATCTCGCCAGAGAATCCATTTTTCCCCTGATATAATTCTTTGTTTAAAATAATTCCTACACCGATACCAATTCCAGCACTAATATAAATAATGTTTTGATAGTCTTGACCTGCACCAAACTGTTGTTCACCAAAAGCCCCAGCGTTTGCCTCGTTTTCAATAATGACAGGAACTTGGAATAGCTTCTCAAGGTCCATCTTCAACTGTATATTTGTCCAGCCCAAGTTGGGAGCAAGAAGGACAGAACCCTCTTTGTTAACAATTCCAGGAACACCCACGCCTATTCCTACAACTCCATACCTGCTGCCAGGCATTTCATCGATGAGTGACTGAACCATATTCTGAACAGTGCTTAAAATAGTTGGATAGGGTGTCCGGTTAACCAGTTGATTTTTTTCAATTAAAATATTACCTTTTAAATCGGTTAATACACATAATACATAGTTTACCCCGATATCAATTCCAATCGCATATCCTGCGACCTTATTAAAATGAAGGATTACGGGACGTCGTCCGCCACTTGATTCCCCTGGCCCTGATTCAAAAATGAGCTCTTCTTCTAATAATTCATTTACTAGAGAAGAAACAGTTGCCTTATGTAAACCAGATACTTGAGCAATGTCCGCCCTTGAAATGGGCTCCTTTTCCATTATTAATTGTAATACTAATGCTTTATTATTTTTTTTAACTATTTGCTGATTCCATGTCATGGTTACCACTTATAAAAACTCCTTATTTGGTAGTATCTTAATAGTAACATAAACTTTGTTTATTGGATATACAATCGCATAGACTGGTGTTATTATGGGCTCATTATTGCCTTTTATAAGGTAAGACAATCACATTAAACGAAAGTAAATTTGAAGCATAATAAAATTTTTTTCAAAATCTTTGTTTATTCAATAGACAAACTAAGATTACCTTGCTATAATCTGATTAAACAAAGGTTACAGATTAAGAGTAGAAGAAGTCTTGTAAGCATTTACATACTAATCTGAACCAAAACCCAAACAACTACTAGGAGGAATAACCAAATGGCTTATTTCGAAACAGTTAACAAAATCCAATTTGAAGGCGCAGCATCTAAAAATCCTTTAGCATTTAAGTATTATAATCCAGAGGAAAAAATAAATGGTAAAACAATGGAAGAAATTCTACGCTTCTCTGTTGCTTACTGGCACACATTTACTGCTGATGGTACAGATCCATTTGGTGTAGGCACAGCTATTCGTCCTTGGAATCATTTGAAAGGGTTAGATTTAGCAAAAGCACGTGTGGAAGCTGCATTTGAGCTTTTTGAAAAATTAAATGTTCCGTTCTTTGCTTTCCATGATGTTGATATCGCACCAGAAGGAAGCACTTTAAAAGAAACAAATGAAAATCAAGATGTTATTGTCGGTATGATTAAAGAATACATGAAAACAAGCAAAACCAAATTGCTTTGGAATACAGCGAACATGTTCTCTAACCCGCGTTATGTTCATGGTGCTGCAACTTCTCCTAATGCGGATGTATTTGCATACTCTGCAGCAAAGGTGAAAAAAGCGTTAGAAGTAGCGAAAGAACTTGGTGCCGAAAACTACGTTTTCTGGGGCGGACGTGAAGGTTATGAAACACTTCTAAATACAAACATGAAGCTTGAGCAAGATAACTTAGCGCGCTTCTTCCATATGGCGGTTGATTATGCAAAAGAAATCGGCTTAAACGTTCCATTCTTAATCGAGCCAAAACCAAAAGAGCCTACAAAACACCAATACGATTTTGATGTGGCTACTGGTTTAGCATTCTTACAAAAATATGACTTAACAGATTACTTTAAGTTTAATATTGAAGCAAACCACGCTACTTTGGCTGGTCACACATTTGAGCATGAGTTAAGAACAGCTCGTATTAACGGAATGTTAGGATCTGTTGACGCTAACCAAGGTGATACACTACTTGGCTGGGATACAGATGAGTTCCCAACTGATCTTTACACGAACACATTGGCTATGTATGAAATCCTCAAAAACGGCGGTTTAGGAAAAGGTGGATTGAACTTTGATGCGAAAGTAAGAAGAGGTTCATTCGAAGCAGAAGATCTATTCCACGCACACATCGCTGGTATGGATGCATTTGCAATCGGCCTAAAAGTTGCTAACAAGCTAATCGAAGATAAAGTACTTGATAGCTTTGTTGAAGAACGCTACAGCAGCTATACAAAAGGAATTGGCTTAGAGATCGTCGAAGGAAAAACAAACTTCCGTGAGCTTGAAGCTTATGCCTTTGGATTAACAGAAATCAAGAATACATCTGGCAGAACAGAGCGCCTAAAGGCTCTAATCAATCAATATTTACTAGAAACACTTTCAAGTGTAACGGTTTAATCTATACTCAATATAAACATGAAAAAAGTGCTGGCAGCCTATTACTCCAGCACTTTTTTTAGAAAAGGATGATAAGGATGAAGTATGTAATCGGAGTTGACCTTGGAACCAGTGCCGTAAAAATCTTACTTGTGAATCAAAATGGTGAAGTGTGTAAGGAAGTTTCTAAATCATATCCTTTAATAATCGAAAAATCCGGTTATAGTGAACAAAATCCGGAAGAATGGGTAGAAAAAACATCGGCTGGATTGGCTGAACTGATCAGTCTATTTGATGGAGACATAAATGATATTGAAGGAATCAGCTTCTCCGGACAAATGCACGGCTTAGTTTTATTAGATGAAAACAATCAAGTTTTAAGAAACGCGATCTTGTGGAATGACACAAGAACCACAAAACAATGTCAGGAAATTTACAACGTTGTTGGTAGAGAGCGTTTATTAGAAGTAACGAAAAATCCAGCGTTAGAAGGCTTCACTTTGCCAAAAATTCTTTGGGTAAAAGAAACCGAACCAGAAATTTTTCAACGTGCAAGCGTATTTGTACTTCCAAAGGACTATCTTCGTTACCGGCTTACAGGAAATATCCACATGGAATATTCTGATGCCGCGGGAACGTTATTGCTAAACGTTGCCGAGCGAGAGTGGAGCGGTGAAGTGTTAGACGCATTTGGTCTTTCAG
>JAPSKD010000266.1 GCA_031177865.1 Bacillus sp. (in: firmicutes)
GACTATCTTCGTTACCGGCTTACAGGAAATATCCACATGGAATATTCTGATGCCGCGGGAACGTTATTGCTAAACGTTGCCGAGCGAGAGTGGAGCGGTGAAGTGTTAGACGCATTTGGTCTTTCAGTTGATTTGTGTCCAGCTTTAGTAGAATCCCATGCATTCGTTGGTGCGATTACGGCTGAATTTGCGCAGGCAACAGGATTATCAGAAGCTACAAAGGTATTCGCCGGCGGAGCAGACAATGCTTGCGGCGCAATCGGATCAGGGATTTTAACTGAAGGAAAAACGTTAGCAAGTATCGGTACCTCTGGCGTTGTTCTTTCATATGAAGAAAGAAATGACCTCGACTTTGAAGGCAAGGTTCACTACTTTAACCACGGTGAAGAAAATACTTACTATACAATGGGTGTAACCCTAGCTGCTGGCTATAGCTTAAGCTGGTTTAAAGATACATTTGCGAAGGAAGAAGCGTTTGATCAATTTTTAGCAGGTGTGGGTGAAGTCCCACCAGGCAGCAACGGATTGTTATTTACGCCGTATATCGTTGGCGAAAGAACTCCACATGCGGACTCAAATATTCGCGGCAGCTTTATTGGTATCGACGCTGCACATGAACGTAAGCACTTTGCTCGTGCTGTCCTTGAGGGAATAACCTTTTCATTAAATGAATCCATTGAGATTTTTAGAAGCAGTGGGAAGACCATCGATTCAATTGTCTCAATCGGCGGAGGCGCTAAGAATGACACATGGCTGCAAATGCAGGCGGACATCTTCAATGCAAAAATTGAAAAGCTTACGAGCGAACAAGGCCCTGGAATGGGTGCTGCAATGTTAGCGGCATATGGCTGTGGCTGGTACCCATCACTTAAAGAATGTGCTGAGGTATTTATCCAAACTGCAAAGACCTATTATCCTATTCAGGAAAATGTTGAAGCCTATAAGAAACTATTTACAATCTATCAACAAGTTTATTCACAAACTAAAGAATTGAATGAGCAATTAAGAGAGTTTAGAAAATAACATTATTGTAAAAAAGTAATTCCAGCTTGGTAGTATACAATTATTAAAGTTGATTTTTAAAAAATACTATATAGGGTAAGAGGATTTCTAATGGAAAAATCCGCAAATAGAGGATCCCCGCCATTAAGTCTGCTAACCATTACTTGGCCAATTTTTGTAGAACTATTTCTCCAAGTAATAATGGGCAGCACTGATACTATTATGCTGTCGCATATTTCCGATGACGCTGTCGCAGCCGTCGGTGTGGCAAATCAGCTTATATTTTTATGTATTCTCATCTTTTCTTTTGTTTCAAGTGGTACAGCTGTTGTTCTCTCACAGTACTTAGGTGCCGGGTTAAAAAGCGAAGCTAGGATAGTAACAGCAATCTCTATAACCCTCAACCTTATCATTGGCTTGGTGATTAGTTTATTAATGGTTATTTTTAGAAAAGAACTTTTAAGTTTCTTTCACCTGCCTGAGCATATTGCTGAAATAGGAGAACAATATCTGTTGATTGTAGGAGGAACAGTATTTCTTCAAGCCGTTTTGATCACTGTTTCTTCCATTCTAAGAGCGAATGGCTACACGAGGGACGCCATGATGGTTTCCATCACCATGAACGTTATTCACTTAATAGGAAATGCCATTTTAATCTATGGATTGCTAGGATTTCCGGAAATGGGTGTAATCGGAGTATCCATATCTACTGCAATTAGCAGGGCCATAGCCTTGGCTCTTATTCTGAAGTTACTGTATGATCGAATTCCGATTAACCTTAAATTAAGGGATTATATAACGATTGATGGTATTCAAATTAAAAGGATTATGAAAATTGGGATTCCAGCTGCGGGGGAACAAATTTGTTTCAATCTCAGCCAGTTAGCCATTACGGCAATCATTGCGATACTGGGTGCTGCTTCGTTAACCACCCGTGTGTATACACAGAATATAGTGTCTTTTATTCTTGTGTTTGGCCTGGCGATGGGACAGGGAACGCAAATTCTAATTGGCTACAAGGCAGGAGCCAGAGATTTTGATGGTGCCTATCATCAATTACTGAAAAGTTTACGATATAGTTTAATTATGACAGTGGCAATTGCGATAGTAGTAGCTATCTTTAGAGAACCACTGTTCCGTTTTTTCACAAAAGATCATGAGATTATTTCTATGGGTAGTACATTGTTATTGCTTTGTCTTATTCTCGAGCCCGGGAGAACCTTTAACTTAGTGGTTATCAATTCCTTACGTGCAACTGGGGATGCAAATATTTCTCTTATAATGGCTTTTATCTCGATGTGGGGTATTAGTGTGCCGTTATCCTACTTTTTAGGAATCCATCTTGGATATGGATTACCGGGAATCTGGATTGCCTTTATTGTAGATGAATGGTTTAGAGGAATTACAATGTACTTTAGATGGAAAAGCAGGGCTTGGGAGAGAAAGGTATTGGTTCAAAGTCAAGTCACAACCACTGTCTAATCAATTTTTCAATACTTCTAGAGGGCTGGCCTTAGGCAGCTCTCTTAAGCCAGGGAGGAAAGAGGGATGAAACTAGACCAAGGTCAAAAACTTTTATTTATCGGTGACTCAGTAACAGATTGTGAACGAGCAAAACCAGAGGGTGAAGGTTTATTTGCTGCCCTGGGTAAAGGGTATGTATCCTATGTGGATGGGCTGCTTCAAGCCGTATACCCAGAACTAGGAATTCGGGTAGTGAATAAGGGTATTAGTGGCAACACCGTTCGTGATTTGAAAAATAGGTGGCAGGAGGACGTCATCAATCAAAAGCCAGACTGGCTGTCCATTATGATAGGAATTAATGATGTATGGCGGCAATACGATACTCCTTTCATTAAAGATTGGCATGTGTATATTGATGAATACGAAAAAACACTTAGGGAGCTCGTGTTAGAAGCAAAGCCATTTGTGAAGGAAACCGTTCTAATGACTCCATTTTATTTGGAGAGCAATGAACAGGATCAAATGCGCCAGTCAATGGATCAGTACGGGCAGGTTGTCAAAAAAATAGCGGAAGAAACAAATTGTTTATTTGTCGATACACAGGCTTCATTTAATATCTTATTAAAGGACCTTTACCCAGCAACCGTAGCTTGGGATCGTGTTCACCCTTCCACTGCGGGACATATGGTACTGGCTCGTGCCTTTCTAAAAGCAATTAACTTTGATTGGAACCGCTCTTAAGTTAGTGTCTAATTTGAAAAAAATTGGGAAAAGGAGTTATGAATATGAATTATCGTGAGCTAGGTAATACAGGAATCATGATCAGTGAGGTCAGCTTTGGAACATGGGCAATAGGCGGTTCATGGGGCAGGACGAGTGATACTGAAGCACTGAAATCTTTAGAGTATGCGATTGGCAAGGGCGTTAACTTTTTTGACACAGCCGATGTATATGGTGATGGTCATAGTGAAGAGTTATTGGCCCAAGTCACTAAAGGCAGGGAAGACAAAATACATATAGCAACCAAGTTCTGCCGTCAGGGTGATATTTTTGATCCGAAAAATTACAGCTATGAAAAAGTAAGCTCTTATTGCGAAGACAGCCTCCGCCGTTTAAATAGGGAAGCAATTGATTTGTACCAAATTCATTGCCCTGCAACAGAGATTTTGAAAGATGGAAGTGTCTTCGAAGTACTTGATCGTCTGAAGAAAGAAGGGAAAATTCGTCACTACGGTGTGAGTGTGGAAACCGTTGAAGAGGGGCTCATTTGTTTGGAACATCCGAATGTCAAGAGCCTGCAAATCATATTTAATATGTTCCGTCAAAAGCCATTAGAAAAATTAATACCTGAGGCTTATCAAAAAGGCGTTGGTCTTCTTGTTCGATTACCACTGGCCAGCGGACTGCTAACTGGTAAATTTACTACTGATCATGTTTTTGAGGCTGATGACCATCGCCGCTTTAATGAAAATGGAGAGGCTTTTAATGTAGGGGAAACCTTCGCAGGTCTTGGATTCCGTAAGGGTGTCGAATTAGCTGATGAATTAAAGTGGATTGCAGAAGGCCGTAAATCAATGGCTAGTGCATCACTGCGCTGGATTCTAGATCAAAAAGAAATTACGTGTATCATTCCTGGATTTAAAAATGTTAAACAGGTAGAGGACAATCTCTCTGCTCTTGATACGAAGCCATTCTCTGCAGAAGAACAGAAAGAGATTCAACGTTTCTATCAGGAAAAGGTAAGGGATTATGTAAGAGGTCCTTATTAGGGAGTGTAAATGATGATAAATGAAATTCCTACAACGCAAAGGGTAGTTGCGATTACATTTGATGATGGACCAAATCCTGTTTACACCCCGCAAATTTTAGAGATTTTCTCGGAAGCAAAAGGAAAAGCAACTTTCTTTATGATCGGTGAACAGATGAGAAATCATCCTGAGGTTGTAAAGCAGGTTTGTGACCAGGGACATGAAATTGGAAATCATACTTTCACCCACCCAAAACTATCTCAGTTAAGCATACAAGATTGTTTAAAAGAAATTGAAGAAACGGAAAAATTAATAGAGGAACTGGCTGGACGAAAACCGGTTATTTTTCGCCCTCCATACCTAGATTATCATCAGGAAACGGTATCATTACTCCAAAAGAAGAGTTATCCAATGATTGGTGCATTAAATTTAGAGGCTCAAGACTGGGAACAGCCCGGAGTTGAGCATATCCTGGGAAAATCAAGAGAGGCTGTAAAGAATGGAAGTATTCTAATTTTCCATGATGGCTATGGCGACCGCTCACAAACCATAGAAGCCGTTCGAATGCTTGTTTCCGAATTAACATCACAAGGTTATCAACTTGTTACTGTTAGTGAACTATTAGAATTAGCATAAAAAAGAGGAAGCACATTATACAGCCTGTGCTTCCTTTTGTTTTCTTTCTATTTTTTGAAAGGCTAAGTAACAGGATGACATGATAATTGCTGCCGAGAGGCTTCCGCCGAAGAAAAATGACAATGCTGGTAAAAACTTCATTACAAAGAATAAACCTACAAACCCTATTAGCATTATTATGCTTGAAAGTGGATTCACCATCATAATAAAGAATGCGTTTTTAAACAGCTGAAAGAATGTAACATTATAGTGAACGTAAACAGGAAATATATACAAGATTGTCATAACGATTGCAAAAATAATGAGGTATAAAGGAATTTGAATAATCGAATCGAGTTTTATATAGTTCAAATCAATAAAAATAATATAGGCCAATAAAGCTATGACGATTCCTAATCCATTACCTCTAAGAAACTCTTTTTTATAGGAATTCCAAAAAGTTTGAAATACGGGAATATCACTATCACCCATGATCCATTTACGTATAATCGTAAACATCGCCACGGTCGCAGGGCTAATTCCAAAGACCACAAGACCAAGAAGCGAGAAGCCAATCCATAATATATTTACATAGGCAAATCTAGTGATCCATTCGGTAAGAGTATAGAGACCACTCATTGATAGCTTATTCATAATCATTCCCCTTCTTATGGTGCTTACCTTTTTATACACATTATAGAACAATGGGCACATATTGAACACGGTTAATTTTAAAAATTGACAGTTTTTTGATATTTCAAAATAATATTACGTAATTCGACAAAATGCGTTATAGTAAAAAAAACTATCTTAGAAGGGCGATATTATGTTCGCAAGATTACACAAATGGAACACGTTACGAAATCAAATCCTTGTGGTATTTTTAGTGGTCATGCTGATTGTTTTAGCTATTGTCAGCTTAATCACTTTTAATAGAGTATCAACTCTCTTGAAAAATAATGCCGAAAAACAAATACACCAGACGGCAGTAGAGGCAAACGGAAGATTAGAATCTTTATATAAACAAATTAGCACCTCGTCTAAACTAGTCATGACAAATGACGCCATTCAAAGAACCTTAACAAAAGCATATCAAGGACATACGATTAGTTTTGCTGAGCGGCAGCAATTAGACGGCATAGTGACCACAATTCAAGCAAATACGGATGGGATTTTCTCATTTGAACTTTATACAGATACGATGGATCGATTAATCCCGTTAGATGACACAAATTTACTCACGAGAATTGACAGTAATTGGATTCAACAGGCTGATTATGCAAACGGAAGCCTGGTCTGGATCGGGGATGACCCGCGTAACTCTGATAACATCCTTGCACTCAGGCGGGTCAACCTATTAAACCGCGGCTTTGAGAATGGCGGTTATCTGCTCATTAGTATTTATCGAGATTATCTTCAGTTTGTGGATCCGGATACATCCAATATTGAAAATCAGTATTCGATTTTACTAGACCAGTACTCTGAGCCGATTCTAACAAACTATTATGAACCACTTGAACCGATTATTTTAGATCCTTCTCCTACGTTGACGTTGGACAACCAGGAGTATATGGTGACAAGACAAACGTCGGATGAAACCAGGTGGACACTGATAATCTTAACTCCGATTAAAGCCCTTACGGAAGGGATTACGGTTTTACGCTCAGGTATTATCATTGCCGGGATTATCGGATTTATTATCTTTTTAATCAGCACACTGGGTCTCTCGACTTTTATTACAAGACCGATTGTCAAGTTGACAAAAACGATGCAGCAGGCGAGCGCAGGCTCGTTAAACTTGAACCCTAGTGTTACTGCAGTTAATGAAATCAATGAGTTAAATAGTACCTATAACCAACTAGTAAAAGAAACAAACCACCTAATCAAAATGGTATACCAAAAAGAAATTACCCGGAGCCGGAGTGAATTAAAAGCATTACAGGCGCAAATTAATCCGCATTTCCTTTTTAATACGTTGGATGCGCTTAAATGGTCACTTGAAGATAAAGATGAGGATGAACTGGCGGAGCTTGTAGTGGCAATGTCAAACTTATTCCGCTATACAATCACCAAGCAAATGGATGGGGATTGGGTTCCAATCAAGGCAGAAATAAAACACATCGAAGACTATATGGAAATTATGAAAATGCGCTTCGGTGATCACTTAAGTTGGAATCTAAACATGCCATGTGAAGCAGGGAACGTCAGAA
>JAPSKD010000267.1 GCA_031177865.1 Bacillus sp. (in: firmicutes)
AATTGGCCAGTTAAATAAATAGATTCCCATAGAAGCAAGATTAGACTTTGGATAAACAGGTTTTTCTTCAAACTCGATAATCTGATTTGTCTTTGGTTTAATATTCATAATTCCGAATCTGTTGGCTTCGCTCAACGGGACTTGAATAACGGAAATGGTTGCGTCAGCTCCAGATCGTTTATGCTCATTAACCATATGACTGTAATCCATTTTATAAATGTGATCTCCCGATAGGATGAGCACATATTCTGGATTTTGATTTTCAATAAATCGGAGGTTCTGGTAAACAGCATGTGCAGTACCTTCATAGGCATTTTCTTTATGGTCACTTTGATTCGGTTGAAGGATGGCGATTCCTCCAATTTTTCGATTTAGATCCCATTTTTCTCCATTCTCTATATAATTCTGAAGAGTCTCTTGTTTATATTGAGTTAGGATGCCAACCGTATCAATGCTAGAGTTCCTACAATTACTTAATGCAAAGTCTATGATCCGGTATTTACCTCCAAACGGGACTGCTGGCTTTGCTAAGTTTCGAGTTAATTCCTTTAGCCTTGATCCTTTTCCTCCTGCTAATAACATCGCAATGCATTTTTTTTTTGTCATTTTTACCACCTCTTTCATTACAAATTCGCATATGTAATACTTATTTGTTCTCATTGTAGCACCTGTACTAAATGGAAAATATCAATAAATTGCGACGGGTAAAATGCATATTCGACTAAAATCCTTTTTTACCTTCAATAATTATCAAAATATCGTAATGAACTTTTACGATATATTAACTGTTTATGTCGAATCCTATCGATGTAATAATTGAAAAATATGGAGATTTTGTGAAAATTCTTTTCTATAAAAAAACACGCTGATTCTAGTATCATCAGCGTGTTTTTCAATATATTAATGACCAACAGCCTTTTCAAGACCGCCTGGTTTATTATGAACTGCCAGTTTTTCTACCAATTTATTACTCTCTTTATTGAGACCGATTAGCCGAACTTTAATACCATTCTGGTGGTATTTTATGACTACCTTATCAATGGCGCCAACAGCTGAATCATCCCATAAATGTGCTTGTGTTAAATCAATACTTACTTCGTTTACGTCCTCGTTGTAGTTAAAGCTCTCTACAAAGTCAGTAACAGAAGCAAAAAATAATTGACCAGAGACAGTATATACTTTTTTACGTGAACCTTTTGAATCTAATGTCGTTACTCTTACTTTTGAAATTTTGGAAGCAAAGAAAATCGCACTTAATAAAATTCCTACTAAAACACCTTTTGATAAATCATGTGTCATTAGAACTGTTCCTACGGTTGCAATCATAACGATTGTATCGGAAATGGGAGTCTTATGAATGTTCCTAAGTGATGACCAATCAAATGTACCAATGGAAACCATGAACATAACTCCAACTAATGCTGCCATTGGAATTTGCACCAAGAAATCATTTAACAGGATGATTAACACCATTAGAAAGACACCTGCTACCAACGCTGATAGTCTTCCACGACCGCCAGATTTCACATTAATGACAGATTGTCCAATCATGGCACAACCAGCCATACCGCCGAAGAATCCTGAAACGATATTCGCAATTCCCTGTCCTCTTGCTTCCTTATTCTTGTCACTTGTTGTATCTGTCATATCGTCGACAATAGAAGCTGTTAACAAAGATTCAACTAGACCAACAATCGCAATCGAAAGTGAATACGGGAAAATGATTTGTAATGTTTCAAAAGTAAACGGAATATCAGGAATTAAGAAAAATGGCAGAGTCTGAGATAATTCCCCCATGTCTCCAATCGTCCGAACTCCACTTCCCGTCATAACCGCAATAACCGTAATAGTTATAATTGCGACTAATGGAGATGGAACAACCTTTGTAAAACGAGGAAAAATATAAATAATCGCTAGAGCTCCTGCTACCATTGCATACATTAGCCAAGACTCTCCAACAAAGTGAGTTAATTGGGCGGAAAAAATTAAAATGGCAAGTGCGTTTACGAAGCCGATCATAACGGAACGTGGGACAAATTTCATTAAACGCCCTAATTTGAGAACGCCCATTAAGATTTGAATCACTCCCGTAAGGATGGTTGCAGCAAGTAAGTACTGTAACCCATAGTCTGCCACTAACGTCACCATTACCAAGGCAGTTGCACCCGTTGCGGCCGAAATCATCCCTGGTCTTCCCCCTACAAATGCAATGACAACAGCAATACAGAATGAAGCATATAAACCGACCATCGGGTCAACGCCAGCAATGAGCGAAAACGCAATGGCTTCAGGAATTAGAGCCATTGCTACCACAATTCCTGATAATACATCTCCTTTGATATTACCGAACCATTCATATTTAATGGTGTTAAGGTTCATGAAGCACCTCTTTCTATTTTTTTATTTTGACTTTCAACTCTCATGAAAGTCGGGTCCGTTGTGAACAAAACACAGTATATCTGATTGTGACAAATTTGTGAAATCATATGTAAACGCACACATTAATCATTTTTGCTGCTTTTCTCAATAATTCTCTTGATATCACAAAAATTGAAGAAAAACAAAAAACAGAAGGGTCTATTTAGCCCTCCTGTTCCGTTCACTATTCAAGCTCTTTTTTCAAAATTTCATTTAAGTCCGTCCAATTTACTATACGAGGATATCGTAAATGTCGATTATAAGACTGGTCTCTTACAAATACTCTTAAGGAATCGTGAGTCAATGTATCTAAAACTTCAGCCTTATCATCAAAGTAATAGTCAAGATCTAATTCTTTGATAATTTGAACCTTTTCGTGATCCTGCATCCCATAGAAAAAGCGGTCATCCCGGACAGGGAATCCCTGTTCTATCATCCATTTTTTCGTCCGCTCTCCATGTTCTTTAGGACGTGCCGTTATGTAATAGATTTCATGCCCTTGTCTAACTAATTCTTGTAGTGTTTCAACAGCATTTGGAAAAGGAGGACAGTCTGTATAATAAATCTCTTCTAAAGAGGATTTCCACATTTGACTTCCCTCTTCATCACTTAAACCAAAGGGCTCATGAATTTCCACTCTTTTTAACTCATGGAATACTTCAGATGGTACATTTTTATTTAATTTTTTATTGTAGATAGTAAATGCATGTTCTCTTAAGTTGATTAATGTATCATCAATATCAAAACCAAATTTCATCTTAAGGCCCCTCGTGGAAATAAATAGGATATCCAGTAAACTTATAATCACTGCCAATTTGCTGTAGAGATAAATTAGCTAACTGTACTGCATCTTTCATTTTATCCATCCCTGCCCCTGCTAAAAAGGACGGAGCATCGTGTCCGCCAATAATTTTTGGTGCCACATACAGTACGACTTTATCTATTAATTTATTTTCGAGGAAAGCCCAGTTAACCGTGCCTCCTCCTTCAATTAATACAGAGGAAACAAGCTTCTCCCCCAATATTCGAAGGACTTCCGTTGGATTAACCTGTTGTGACCCGCTCGTTGGGAAAATAGAAATTCCAGAACCTTCTAATACCTTACGTTTTTCTTTATCATAATTTTCGCTTGTAAATATCCATGTTTCCGCAAGCTTATCCGTAACTACCTTAGATTCTAATGGAATTCTTAAAGTAGAATCTAAAATGATTCGAATAGGATTACGTCCGTTTGGTATACGTGTCGTAAGCTCTGGATCATCCTTTATGACCGTGTTAACGCCAACTAGAATCCCCATATTCTCATTTCGAAGATGATGTACATCTCTACGTGCTTCTTCAGACGTGATCCATTTACTATCAAACGAATGGGTGGCAATTTTTCCATCTAGGGTAATACCTGCTTTCAATGTCAAAAAAGGAGTTTTCTCCACAATGAACTTATTAAACACTTCGTTCATTCTTTGCGACTCTTCTTGACGTACACCAATAATCACTTCGATACCGGCATCCTCTAAAATTTTCACACCATTCCCTGATACAACGGGATTTGGATCAAGGGTTGCAATGACAACCTTTTTAATCCCAGCCTCTACAATCGCTACAGCACAAGGTCCAGTTCTTCCGTGGTGGGAACACGGTTCCAGCGTCACATAAATGGTACCGCCTTTTGCCTTTTCACCAGCCATTCGAATCGCATGGATTTCAGCATGTGGCTCCCCAGCCTTCAAGTGAGCACCTATTCCTACAACACGGTTATCATTCACAATAACCGAACCTACCAATGGATTCGGGTCAGTCTGACCTTTCATTGCCTGGGCATTTTTTAAGGCTAAATCCATATAAAATTCATGATTAGTCATTTGGACAAGTCCCTTCATCATCTTCTAGATGTCCAGACTTATTAATCTTTGTCTGTAAATACTTCTCATTATACTCGGAGATATCTCCCCATAATGGCTGTCTACCTGAGACTTCTAATCCTGCCTCTATTAAGGCATTCAACTTTTTAGGATTGTTTGTCATTAAGGTAACCGGCTTTTGACGAATAGCCTTTAATACCTGAATGGCGTCGCTGTAGTTTCTAGAGTCATCTACAAACCCAAGACCTTCATTTGCCTCAACCGTGTCATAACCGTTTTCTTGAAGCACATATGCCATGGCCTTACTAAATAAGCCAATTCCTCTTCCTTCATGGTTAGCTAAATAGAATAAGGCACCTGTTCCATGTTCCTGTATCATTTTCATTGATTTTTTAAGCTGATACCCGCAATCACATCTTTTACTGCCAAAAATATCACCGGTATGGCAAATAGAATGCATACGAATAATCGCATCCTCTGCATATTCAAAGTCCCCATAAACTAAGACACTTGACTGTTGTAATTCAGCTAAGTTTGAAGAGGATAATTTATCGATAATTCTTTCGAAATCCTCTGTAACCTCGTTACAATTTAACCAGCAGTACCATTTAAACTCCACTGTTTCACCGTAAAGATTAACGGGAAGTTTAATAGGACCCACTAAATAAATTGCACCTTTCTCCGTACGAATTAATTGGATTTTATCTTCTAATACTGAAAGTACTTTAGAATCCAGACCTTGTTTCATATATATATCCCCTTTTTTTATTTAGTTTGCCGTATCCATTTTTATTTCATGCTTATGGATTGCGGATATCATGATGTTTTCTTCCCATTACTTAAGAAGGAGCAATCCGATATGACTGCTCCCGATAAGCTTTATTTTATTATCAATCCTAATAATCGTGCAAATCCTAAGGCTTGATCTGCTGAAACTTCACAGCCCGCAAGGTCTTTTATGGATACATTGATTGTATCAAAGCTACAAGTGCTCAAATTTATGCCTTTCAAAGGGGTTTGTTCAAAATTGGCTTCATTTAAATCACAGTCTTTAAATGCTACCTTATTAAACTTGGATTCATAATAGTCAGCGTTGCGTAGTGAACAAGTATTGAAGTGTACCTGCTTTAGTTTGGAATAACCAAACGAAGTCATGTTGGCATTACAATTTTCAAATAAAACGTTCCCAAGCGAAGCATCTGAAAGATTAAGTCCTAAAATTTTAGATTCTTTAAATTCAACCCGATGAATGCTGCCATCTCTAAAATCCGTATTTGATAAATCACAGTGATCAAAAATAACATCTGTTAATTCGATATTCCTAAAAGAAACATTCAAAAAGGTTACATTTTTAAAAATGACTTGTTCGAAACGTATTCTATGTATTTCTTCACTTATGATGGAGCAATCACTAATGATACACATTTCATAAAGAGGATCTTCCATCGGTTGAAATGGTTTAGATGTTAAACCATCTGGAATTTTTGGCTGTTGAATTTTTATTGTTTTCGTCATTTTTCTACCTACCTTACGAATCATCTCATCTAAAAGAAAAGACCTTTGTCAAAACAAAGGTCTTCTTCAAGTCCTATTCACCTAAATCCACATTGTGGTATACTTGCTGAACATCTTCTAGGTCTTCTAATGCATCAATCATTTTTTCGAACTTTGCTTGAGCGTCTTCCGGCAGTGTCACTTCGTTTTGAGCAAGCATCGTTAATTCAGCAACTGTAAATTCAGTAATACCGGCATTTTTTAATGCTTCTTGTACGGCATGGAACTGATCAGGCTCAGCATAAACTATAACGGATTCATCTTCTTCTATAATGTCACGAACATCTACATCCGCTTCCATTAAGATTTCAAGAACTTCATCCGCTGTTTTACCTTCAAGACCAATAACGGCTGTTGCGTCAAACATATAGGCAACAGATCCGCTGACACCCATGTTCCCGCCATTTTTACCAAAGGCAGCACGTACGTCAGAAGCTGTACGGTTCACGTTATTTGTTAAAGCATCCACGATGACCATTGATCCGTTTGGTCCAAAGCCTTCATAACGAAGCTCAGAGTAGCTTTCTTCTGACCCGCCTTTTGCTTTGTCTATTGCACGGTCAATAATGTGTCTAGGTACATTGTAGGTTTTCGCACGTTCTAAAACGAACTTTAAAGCCTGATTTGATTCAGGGTTCGGTTCGCCTCTTCTCGCTGCAACATAAATTTCAACTCCAAATTTTGCATAAATACGACTCGTATTTGCATCCTTTGAAGCTTTCTTTTCTTTAATATTGTTCCATTTACGGCCCATCTTGTCCACTCACTTTCAACTTTGGCTCTACATAAAAATAGTAATAGAAATAGATTACATCTTCAACCATTTTCTAAAATATTATACCGTAATTGAAAGATTTGTTAAGTATTAATCAATATTACTTATCTCTTTAATCAGTAAAAAATCAGGAAATTAGTTCCTGACTCTTTTAGGATAATTTTAGTTTTGCGATAAATTTAATTTCATTTTGGAATTTTTCTAGTATTTCTTCAAACGATGAATTGATTAATAGCGGAAAAAGATTTTCAAGTGCTTCCTGATAATTTTGCCCTAACGCTTCACGTAAAAGAACATATTCATGAAATAACAATGCTTTCTCAAAATCTATTCCAAGGTCATATAAGCCTCGAAACAAAGTCTCTTTCGGGATTTGTTTAATTTTTCTATAGATTTTTTCGTTTTTTTCAATAAACTTTTCTTCTAAATA
>JAPSKD010000268.1 GCA_031177865.1 Bacillus sp. (in: firmicutes)
GAGTTAGGTTTCGGTTTTCAAAGTATAAGAGATACTTTAGTCCATATAGCAGGTTGTTATCACGCTTGGTTAGGTTCATTTGTGCTTTCAAAAACTACTTCACCGCTCTTAACAAAAGAAGCTATAAATGTAATGAAGGTTGAGGATATTGAAATTTATTTCCAGCAAGCAAACGAATATGTGGATGCTATATTTAATACATTTAATGGTAAATTTGACGAACCTATTGAAAAAGAACTTTCTTGGAAAGCTGATAATGGAGTGGTAAGAAAAACGCCTCACCAATTACTAATTCATTCTATTACTCACGAATATCATCATAAAGGGCAAATTGTAGCAATGCTTCGTCTACTCGGTTACACACCTAAAAACACAGACATACTGGGGCTACCTGAAAGGGAGTTCGTTAAACAATAAAAAACAGGTTTGAATAAAGTTTGACCTAAAAAAATGTCTTTAAACTTTTTCAAGCAAATTTGTGAACAACCTGCTCCTTTAAAAGAAGCGGGTTACGCTCGCCACGGTTCAAGTAGTTCCCAACTGCTTTCAATCCGTAACCGAAGGACGTATCATCGGTTGTATCACAGAAGAACTTGTTCTTGAATAGGGGTCTCATCTACTTCATAGCCAGCTGGACCGGCAGAACAAGAACGGATACACCTTTACGTAAGATTGCATTGTGCATCGTAAGGATAATGAACCCAATAGAAACTATTAGACTAGCTAATTTAGGAGGGCTTACAACCGGGGTGTTTGAATGCGCTTTCGAAATATTTAGAGCTATTTTTTATAAATTTCATTTAATGATTTTAATGTAGAACATTTATTTACTAACAAAATTAATTCATCCACTTTTTTTATGACAAGTTCCTTCTTTGATGGGGGCAAATCAGAAATACCACTAATAATTTCCCTTCTTTTCCCTTCCATTTCCAGTAAGTCTTCATTTTTAAGCCTATACAAATTTTCTTTTTCTTTAGTGGTAATCATCCCTAATTCTCCTATCTTAAATTTGTATAATCATTCGAATCGTAATGTGTGAAACCTTATCAATGCAAGTTATCCAGGAGGGTAGAAACATTGCTCCCTCACATTCTAATATACAAAACAAAAGAAAGGTTCTTCAATAGGTCTATTACTCTTGTTTTGCTAATTTAATATTATTAATATGAGTGTTAAAAGAAATACAATAAGTTCTTACACATTATGTAATCCAATGTGAGGAACTTTTTTTACAAAGTATTAATAACATTAATAATAATAACGTTAATAATTATGTTTTTATCATTATTAATATATTTCTTAATTTCTCCTTATTTTTAGCAAGAAGAATTAATATGTAAATGTGAACGTGGTAGGAGCATGGAATTCCTCCCTTCTTCTTTCAATTCCCTGAATGATGATCTAATTAGAATATAGGGGAATATCGACGAATAAAAAAAGTAGATAAAACCAATGCTTCATCGTTTTATTTGTGCGGCTTTTTATCTTTTACATACCCTAACTCTTTAGATGCTTTTTTGCTTGCCTTCACGATCTTTAATGCCAATTCTTTGTCAATTGTTTGTTTTGCCATAATGTTACTCGCTCCTCTATGAACCTTATTTTTATAGTAGCATTATGGCCATTTATTTTTCATATATACCTGGTCTACTCCCCTCCCCTGCCTCATACATTAAAACAAATAGAATTATGGGATTATGATTCTGGAATATTATCAATTAAATACAAAATGGAAGTGGGGAATAGGATATGAAATATAACCCAATCGCTCCCTTATATTTTGATGAAGAAAATAACAACCCTAAAAGCTCTCCTAAGCCTGCACTAACAAATACGGAGAGAGACCGTAAGACCCGGTTCGATAAAGCTGCTCCGATGAAATTTCCGGTAACGGAGGACGAGCATAGGCAACTAAGATGGACTTATCAAACACTGAAAAAAGAATTGCAGCCCGATAGTATCACCCATTTCTTCACCATGCTGGTCCGGTTCGGGTTAAGGCATCCGGATTTAATGGGTCCTCCCCCTACATATAGGAATACCGATACTCATAAAACCGTTAAACCCAACCAGATAGAAAAGGAAATGCTCACCAGTCTTGCAATACAATGGAATTTGTCGGAAAGGAAGACATTGCACGGGGTTGTATTCTCCGTTTTGAACTATATCCAGAAAGGGGGACGTTTAACTCATGAGGAAGTACAGCCGTTTAGACCTTCTAAATAATGCAGCAATCGATCATAGGGGCGGCCTCATTCACCGATTATTTGAGTCCAGGTACGCCCGCCTCACTATAAATGTACCTGTGTATGATTTAAAACGTGCCAAAGTTTTTGTAGGCACCATCAACGAAATCATCGCGGAAGAAACAAATGATATCTACACGGTTGAAGAATTAGTAAATCTTCTCTTTTTGGATTTCCTGCGCCAGATCGACAGGGGGATGAACCTGGATACTTTGGCCAAATGGATCAGAAGCATCCAGAAGCATGAAGTGGGGCCGAAGCTATCCATCAACCATTACCTTGGGGAGAAAACAGAAATAAACATAGAAGAACTAAGAGAGCATTTCAAAAGAAAGAATTCGAGGAAAGAAGAAGTAGCTTATATCTCGGTTAAAATAGAAAAACAACACGTACTAAAAGGAGAAGTACTCCTACATGATTTACAGGAACTACACCCTGACATTCAATTGGATGTGGAAGAGTTCTTGACCCTTAGATTCCAAGATATCATGAGTCAGGTTAAATCCGGGAATTATCAAATCCTAAAGAACATCGTAGACATATTAACCTCATGACAATTGATTATAAAATCTTTGTTAAGACATGCATTACCCTCCTTACCTGGTCGATTTGCTGAAATATATTAGTTCTTGAAGAAGTCATCCCCTTAAAACTAATACAGTTATGGAGTTGAAAAGATGCCTGTTGTGACACTATTAGAACACCTAAAAAACAGTCAAAAGAAGTTCACTTTAGTCGCAGGCCCTATTACACTTAATGACATACAAATTGACGATTATATCATTGATGAGTCTTACACTTTATTTTTGTTTACCTCCGATGACAGTGAGGTTCAGGTAAGTTTGGGGGATTTCGTAAAGGTTAACTTTGATGTAATTACAAGTGAAGCAAAAAACAAATTTTGGATGAGACGCTGCTTAGCGAAGCTTGCTCATTCGGACCCGTACAATGCTTATTTGCGAGATTCAGAGGATAGGATTATTTTATCTTTTTGTGGAATATAGGATGTTATTAAATTTGTACTGACCCGATGAGGGTCTTTTTTTAAGTTCCGGTATCTAGAAGGAAACCTTTCCAGCACTGTAATAGTTTGAATCCACCCAATTGTTCATACATAATTGGATCAGGGGGAATTGATAATTCTAATTCTGGGTATATATATATCAAAACACTATGTAGCCTAAGGCTAAGAGGTTTAAACTTTTATTCAGGAGGTCGCCATGACATCTATAGCAGACATTGGTGATGAGATCATATTTAAAAAGGGTATTACAGGAATCGTGGAAAAGGTTAATGAAAACTCGGTGATTGTCAATATAACAGAAAACCCTACAAAGGATGAATATAGAGGGAATAGAACCGTGGTTGCTCATAAAAACTATAAAATACTAAATGAAAAGAAATAATATTTGTTTTTAAGGCAGAGACATTGGATATATAAGTTACCTATATCTGTTACCCGCAAGTAAAAGCGATATGGATGTGTTTTCGGTTTTCTTTACATGATGTTAGGTATATAAAATATATATCCCTTATATTAAAAATGACCGTTCGGTGCTGGTGACAACAAAACGGTCGATGCAATAAGCGGTCCCATCATGGGCGTCAATAATAAAGCAGTAATAATCCACCTTATGCTTGCAGGGTCAATGGTGGATTATTTTTTGTGATTAAATGACAGCACAGCAGGGATTAAGTTTAATGCACTAGCAAACATCAAAACTTCCTATACCTTAATGCAGCAGCACCCCCTTTCTTATCGGAGATGAGCTGACCACCCTTGAGACACCTATTCTATTGAGTACCGACCTAACAGTAAGATAATCACCAGCTTATTTGGTAATCAACAGACCATTTCTCCAAGAGTATGAAATGTACTTTTCACTATCCACATTCCACATTTATGAACGTAGATGAAATAATTCTAATGAAAATTATAAATGTAGGAATTTACTTCCTATTAATAACTAAAAAAAATAAACCAACGTTTATATAATTCCCAAAGAACTATAATGCAAGTTTAATATAAGCGATAAATTCATCAAGTGATTTATTCCCATGAATGTGACGGTGTACCATGAAGCCGTCGTAAACCACTTGGATAAATTCTGCAAGTTCTTCTGCAGGTTTGTTCATTCTTACTTGTTGAAGTTCTTGGCCTTTTTGTACAGCCTCTACCAATGTTGGTAACCATTCTATATATACATTCTTCATAAATGCTTGCACATCAGGATCATGTTTGATGATAGCTCGAATTTCCATATGTGCTTTTCTCCATACTTCTGGATTTTCTACATTCGCTTCAAACTCTGCGTGTCTTTTTAACCAATTGTAAAAATCAAATGGCTCATCGATGTCGTCCACTAAGGCTGTAGACTGGTGAAAGTAGTGAATGACATCGAACAACAATTCCTTTTTGGAGGCATAATGGTTATAAAAATTCGCTTTTGTCAATCCGACCTTTGTCATTATATCTCCCATAGATGTGTTCAAATATCCTTTTACTGCAAACAATTCAAAAGCGGCTAGCATCATTTTCTCCTTTGTTTGCACTCCAGATTGATATTTCATAGGTAAACCTCTTTCTGTTTATTCGCTCTATTTTTAATATTACAATATTTTATCTAAATCCTAAAGCTTCATATATCATTTTGTACTAATCAACTAAACCTAGGTATTTACATTTTTAATTCACATTACCGAGTTAAATGAAAAGAACTGTTCAGGAATTTAATACCAACCGTTAAATAGTAAATAGTTTTAACAATTCAGATGTTTAAGGATTATATTTGTTTAATGAATTAGGCGAAACGTATACCATTACGGATCCAAATAATAATTGATGGATGGCTTAGGAATTGCATGATTGTCATAACATTTGAACACTTTTTTACTAGCCCGCTCCAATGTAAAATTCCCAATAACCTATCTCAAATGGTCATAAAATAATTTGAGAGCACAAGAAGACTTCTAAACAACCTGAACCCTTGGATTTAAAATTCAACAAAAAAGCGTCTATTCTTCTTGAATAAACGCCCGTAGATACTCAAATATGCCTTTACCGTTTTAAAAGAAATCTCCTTGCTGCTAGTTTTGTAGTCCCGCCCATCGCCCCTATCATTCCCCTACCTGAACCAGACGAATACCACATATTCCTAATTACAGAAGGACTTTTGATAAGGAGAATACAGCACCCCATTAGCAACAAGAAACTTAGGAAAGTTATGTTCTCATTGATTAAGATACTAAGGGCAGCCACAAATAAGAAAATCTTTGAGAGTATGGTGACAATCTGGCTTAGAAGTTCGCGCCACCACACTCCTAAGTATTCATTGTCATCGGCAATGACCGATACACAGGCCAAGGGGCTTAATAGGTAAAGAAACATCACGTCCGCATGAAAGACAGCAACCGAAAACAAGAATGCTATGAATGCCACAGCAAACACGGCAAGCAAAATAAGAAGGGCAGCACCTTGAAAATACAGTGCTTCAAAGTTTCTCGGCGCTAGCATAGCTTCTATTTTTTCCTTGCTCACTTTGCTTCCTTCCCCAATCATCCAATTCCCCATATTATACGCCACCTGTTCAAGTAGAATTTTCTGGATGAAAGGCATTGCGGGTATAAGCAGGGCGCTTTTTAATGTATTCACAATAACTGGGCCATAGGGAATTGCATCACCGGCCGCATTCCGTGTCATTACTTCTATAATTTTATATAAGACAATGGTTACCGCTATCGTAGAGGTTAGCGCCAGAAGAAAATCAATCACCGTAGAGAAAAATTGAATTTCAGCATTTTGTTTTAATAAGAGGTCATTACACATAAGTAGAGCCCATTGAATAAAGTCCTCCAACATCCCTTGAATGGCTTCAACAAGTTTTTCTTTGAAGTCAAATATGTTTACTCACCCCTTAATCAGGATTTGTGACTTTTGTTATTTTCCAGTGGTTTTCCTGTGTTTCAAGCGTAACTAATTTGTTTTCAATACCACTACGTTCAATTTGAAAGGTAACCGACCTCGCCTCTTCATTAAGAGAAGTATTTTTAATTTTAGTATTCTGTGTAAATAAAATGTTTGATTTAGTTTTACCATCTACATCCTCTGCCTTATTTAGGGTTAAAAGATAAAGTAGATTACCTTGATCTTCTTCAGATAAATTATCTGATATAGCATTTATATTTCTTTCTTTAATCTTATCCCAAGAGATGTCATTTGCTTCATCACTGGTGAAAGCTTCCGCAATCTCTTCCTGATCCTTAAAAGAAGTTAACACACCTTCCATGACTTCCGTAGCTTTTTTCTTTTCCTCTTCAGGATTAAAATTGGCACTACTGCTGCTGCAAGCCCCCAGGATCATTCCTAGCATCAAAACCGACATTAAAAGTTTCGCTCTCCTCATATTAAGAACTCCCTTCCCTTGGCTGATTGTCTGCACCCGTATTCATTTGAGAAAAGAAACTCATGGCCAGTTCTTCCTGCCTCTGGGCTTCCTTCTCTTCTTTCATCACCTGCTGTTCATGCAAAACAGCCTCGGCCATTTCTACAGCCTGTTTACGTTCATTCGATTTCTGGTATTCTTCAAAATCTAGGCACTTACCTTTGAACCACTCCAATACTTCCGGAGAGGTACTACCTTGATAGTTTAATTGGCTGACCCTGTAGGTGTTGGTCACATTGGGGAACAATAGATACTGATAAGCTTTTTTTGCTTTTATGGGGCGTTTGCCGGCAATGAGTATGATACATTCATCTCGACCCATGGTCAGGATTTCA
>JAPSKD010000269.1 GCA_031177865.1 Bacillus sp. (in: firmicutes)
CCCAATTTCCCAATACGTCCACGGACATGGTAATAATACAGCTAAAATTTCCCCTAATGTCCCTTCGTGAGCAACAGTTAGCATATGACGGATATATTGATGTGCTGATGGTGATAATGGAAATCCATGTAATTCCTCGTAAGCAACACCTGCTACTTGACAAAAGTTATTATGTGGATGAATTTCACTGTTTAATATAAAGGAAATCTGCTTATTAAACATCTCCATATCCTCACGACTTTCACACTTGGAAACCGCGATTCCATGGATCGTATAAAAGAATTTAAATATTCGAAGTCCTGTTACACATAATGAATCAATTGTTCGTTTCTTAATTCCCCATTGGCAATTCCCTGGACAAAAGGATGTTCAAAAATTGCATTAAAAATTGGATTTGCTTCTTTTCTTAATTCTGCTGAAAAACTCATAATATTTCTCTCCCTTATTGTTTATTGGAAGACACTAGAAGGGAGCAGCTACATTTTCAAAAACGAAAAAGCCGCTCCAAAAATGGAGCGGCAGAATATTAACTTTATATATCCATACACAGACTCCACTTTCCTACGCTAGTATGAACTAGATCAGGTTCAAAGGGTCCAAGATAACTCTTGTCTCAGCCATGAAATGGCTCCCCTAGTGGTCTTCCTATTAACTTAATCCTCAGTCCACAATCGTTTTCTAATCAAGTCAATCAATATACATCTTAAAATTAAAAGATAATCTGGGTGTTTTTAAGATTAAGGACAGATTTATTAACCCAATGATAGGCACTTTTTTGGCACCGGCACGCTATTTTGAAAAGACGTATGCATTTTCTTCCACGGAGATGCATTTGACTCGGTCGTTGATTTCAACTTCTTCCTTCAGCCTTGCGGTTACTCTTACCCCATCGTCGAGATTGATTAGCGCAACTGTGTAGGGAGTTAAATGGCTAAATTCAGAGGAAGATATATGGATTCTTGTAAAGGAATATACGTTACCTTTCCCACTTATTTCCTTCTGGTGAAATTCAGTATGTTTACAAACAGGGCAGACCCATTTTCGCTGAATAAACTTTTTTCCACACTTCGCACATTCATGGACATTTACGTTCGACATCAGAGATTCACCCTTTCAAAAATGTGAACCGTTGAATAAGCACCAGTTCCACCTAAATTTTGAGCCAGCCCAATTCGCGCGCCGTCCACTTGATTGCAGCTTGTGCCACGAAGCTGAGCAACAATTTGATAAATTTGTGCAAGTCCGGTCGCCCCGATTGGATGCCCTTTGGAAAGGAGTCCACCGCTCGTATTGACAGGTACCTTTCCGCCATGTTTCGTCAATCCCTTTTGAATCGCTTCCCAGCCGGTTCTTTTTTCAAAGAATCCCAGTTCTTCAATCGCAAGCATCTCGGTCATCGAGAAACAGTCATGCAACTCGACCACATCGATATCATCCGGACCCAGCCCTGCTTTCTGATACGCACGATTCGCCGATTCCCTGATGGCCGGGAGACTCAGCAAATCCTCCGCTTCTTGCATTTGCGTCGTTCCCGAGGCTTGTGCGGAGGCACGGATAACCACCCCATTCTCTCCCTTGGAAAGAACAATTGCTGCCGCACCGTCTGTGGTTGGCGAACAGTCAAATAAACCCAAAGGTTCCGTAATCATTCTCGCCGCCATAATTTCTTCAAGGCTCGTCGGTTTACGAAATTGAGCAATCGGATTATGTAACGCATATTCGCGATTTTTCAAGGCAACCATCGCAAGATGCTCTTTTGTTGCTCCAGTTTCATAGAAATACCGATTGGCCAGCGTTCCGAAAAAGCCAGGAAACGTCAACCCAGCATGCTTTTCATTTGAATCATTGTCCATTGCCGCATTAATCGCTTTTGTCGTTACTTCAGTTGAGGAATCCTTCATTTTTTCAACACCGGCAATCAAGACATTGTCATACTCGCCACTTTGAATCATAAGATAGGCTTGACGAAACGCAATCCCGCCAGAAGCACATGCCCCTTCCACTTTAACAGTCGGAACAGGTCCTAACCCAAGATCATTGGCAACAATCGCCCCTAGAATTTCTTGATTCCCAAGCGAACCTGCCATGAAATTCCCAACATAAACAGCATCGATTTTCGGAAAATCAGCCTCCCTTAATGCATCAAGACAAGCATCCATCAGCAGGGTCTTTAAGGAGACATTCTCGTGTTTTCCGAACTGGGTTATCCCCATTCCGGCTACTTTTACTTTGTTCATACCCTTGCACTCCCATCCGGCTGCTTCAGCTCTCGTTTTAATATTTTCCCGTAACTGCTTTTCGGGAGCTCCGTAACAATATGAATCTCTTTCGGCTTTTTATAGCTTGCTAGATGATTTTTACATAACTCAAGAAGTTCCTCTTGGTCCACGACTGCTCCTTCGTTTAATACACAATAAGCGATGACAGCCTCTCCCCATTTGTCATGCGGCATGCCAATAACACAGGTTTCCTTGATCCCGTTATGTTTGTTCAGTACTTCTTCGATTTCTCGCGGGTAAATATTGAGACCGCCGCTAATGATAACATCCTTTTTTCGGTCTACGATATGTAGATATCCAAACTTATCTACCCAGCCTAAGTCGCCTGTATACAGCCAACCATCACGAAGGGTTTCCGCCGTTGCTTTCTCGTTGCGCCAATATCCTTTCATCACTAACGGACCTTTACAGATGATTTCGCCGATTTCGCCCTGCTTCACTTCGGCTCCTTCGTCATCCACCAATTTCATCTCGACAAATGGCCCTGTAGCGCCGCAAGATTCCAGCCTGCTGGCAAGCTCATGCCGAGGCATAACCGTAATCGTCATCGGTGCTTCTACCTGCCCATATGTTTCTATGAAAATCGGACCTGCTTTTTCAATCGCCTGCTGCAGCTTACTCGCGGCAATCGGGGAGCCCGCCATATTGATAGATTTGATGTTTGCTAATTTCGCTGGATCGAAATCCGGATTTTGTATCATTAAATTTACCATCGTTGGAACCATAAAGATAATAGAAACCTTTTCTTTTTCCACATCATGAAGGAATTCTTCTGGATCAAATTTGTCAAAAACGATTTGTGTCAGCCCAAACAACCAAGAGATATGGGATAAAAAATTGCTCCCATGGGTTAACGGTGCGACATGTCCTACGATATCATCAGGGGTAGTTTCACACACAAGAGCAAGAGACAACGCACCTGAAATCAT
Organism: Bacillus sp. (in: firmicutes); assembly: GCA_031177865.1. Classification (GTDB taxonomy): domain Bacteria; phylum Bacillota; class Bacilli; order Bacillales; family Cytobacillaceae; genus Neobacillus. The sequence continues at coordinate 3,209 of JAPSKD010000269.1, forward strand.
ATTCCGATGGGAAAGCATGACTCCCTTTGGCTTCCCAGTTGTACCAGAGGTATACATAATCGCAAACAGATCATCTTCATCCGCCTCAATTAACGGTTCAATAGATTCATGAGCGGAAAGCCATTCCTCATACTCACTTCCTATGAAAATCTGTTTACAATCTGTTTCTACCTGGCTGATATATTCCTTTTCGCCAATTAACACTTTTGGCTCGGCATTCCCAAGAATATATTCGACCTCTTTTGGATGAAGCCGGTAGTTGAGCGGCACTTTAATGAAACCGCCGAAGGCTGCAGCCAAGTCCAGTTCGATATGCTCTAATCGGTTAGACATAAGAATTCCAATGCGGTCTCCTTTTTGAAGACCAGCCTTTTTCAGAGCAGAATATAACTGATAGACCCGTTGTTGCAGGTCCTTATAGGAAAGACTGCGGAAGCTGTCCTTTACAGCCAATTTTTCCGGATACCGTTTAAACACTTTATTCGCTAAGTGAGCAATAGTTTGCATTAGTTGCCCTCACTTTCATCATAAAAATTGAAAAGTGGGAATCCCAGCGGCTTGTAAAGTTCTCGAATTGGCTGGATTCCTTCTGATACAATGATGGTAAATTCAAGCGTAATGGCCACGATGTTTTTCCCTTCTAAAAAATGCCCCCCGGAGATGGTCTTACGATGGTCAATAAATACTCCGTGAAAATGGATATCGAGCTGTCCTTGTTCATCTAAGCCTACCAGTCCATTTCCAGATAGCAGCTCAACCGGGGTATCCCAGAAAATAGGTTTCGAATAGGCCATATGCTGGTTATCGTAATCCAATTGAACAATCGAAACGGTCGATAACGAACCAATACAAGAGATAGACCCAGCTGTTACTTGATGCTTTTCACAAACTTTCTTTAACCCTTGGATTAAGTCTTCACCCGGTCCAAGACACCCCATGATGATTCCTCTTTTGCTATCGTACACGGACTGGGTTTGACGACGGCTCATCACCATAACACCTCCCGCTTGATTATCCAATCGCGGCGCCTCCACATACCTTTAACACCTGACCCGTTGTATAACCAGCTTCTTTAGAAGCAAAATAGAGAGCAGCTTCCGCAATGTCCTCAGGTGTTCCCATTCTTTTCACCACTTGAGAATCTAGATTATACGCCATCCCTTTTGTAATCTCTGTTAATACAGCCCCAGGGGCTACACTATTACAAACAATACCTAAAGGTCCAACTTCTTTTGCCACCCATTTCGTAAAGGCAATAACTCCACCCTTGGAAGCAGCATAGCCTGGGCCCGAACGCCCTTTTGTACTTCCTGGTTCATAACTGGATACATGGCCGCCGACCAAGCCTGAAATCGAGCTGATGTTCACAATCCTCCCGTATCCTGCTTCTTTCATATGTGGATAAATCACAGCCTGAGTAAGGAAATAAGTTGCTTTTAGATTGGTATCGAGATCCCTTTCCCACATTTCCTCTGTTATTTCCTCTAAATCCAAACGGCTGCATGTACCTGCGTTATTGACAAGAATATCAATCCGGCCAAATTCCTGATGGACGTCTGCCACTAGCTTCTGAATCGCCCTCTGGTCACGAATATCCACTTCTACAGAAATTGCCTTCACGTTAGGATTGATTTGAGCGACTTCGTTTTTCGTTTCTTCACTTGCCATTAGATCGACTAAGACAACATGAGCCCCTTCTCTAGCAAGAGTTTTTGCACAAGCTGCGCCAATTCCTCGCGCAGCTCCTGTAACGATTGCAACATGGTTTTCAACTCTCATTCTATCTTCCTCCTATTTTACGTTTAATAGATTGGGTAAAAATGTTGAGATGCTAGGAACATAAGTAATCAACAATAAAACGACTATTGAGGCAATCACGAATGGGACAATCGCTTTTGAAATCTTGTTGATGCTAACATTCGCAATACCACACGCTACATAAAGATTCACACCTACTGGAGGCGTAAACAATCCAATCGCAAGGTTAACCGTCATAAATAAACCAAAGACAGTCGGGTCTACCCCAAGGGCAATCATGATTGGGAGCAAAATTGGAACAAAAATATAGTACGCCGAAATCGCATCCATAAACGCTCCTGCAATCAGCAAAATAATATTGACTAAAATCAGAATGATAATTTTACTATCTGTAATACCAAGCAAGCCATCAGAGATTTGCTGCGCTACTTGCTCTGTTGTGATGACGTAGGCAAAGATAGACGCCGCACTAACGATGAACATAACGACGGCCGTTTGCACTGATGCATCGATTAAAATATTCTTAATATCTTTAAACTTTAGCTCTTTGTAAATAAATAATCCGACAACTAAACCATAAAAAACGGCAACAACAGCGGATTCTGTCGGTGTAAAGATGCCCCCATAAATACCGCCCAAAATAATGAACGGGATCAGCAAGCCCCAAAATGCTTCATAGAAAGCCTTAAACATTTCACGTTTACTGGCTACTTCCCTCGTGGCGGCTAGTTCATAAGCTGCACCGTTTTGCTCTGCTTCAAGCTTTAATTCCTTGATATTCAATTTTCTTACATACATAGCAGCGAGGATAAAACCGATTCCCATTAAAAGGCCCGGGATAATTCCGGCAATAAAAAGTCTCCCGATGGAAACATTCATTTGATCGCCTGCCACGACCCCAAATACAATCAAGGCAATGCTGGGCGGAATAATAATCCCTGTCGCACCGGATCCTGCTAGGAGTGCGGCTGCCGATTCTTTTTTAAAGCCATTTTTCACAAGAGCAGGGATTAAGATCCCGCCAATCGCCGCGACTGTAGCTGGTCCAGAACCAGAAATAGCGGCAAAAAATAACGCTGTGATGACGGTTACAAGAATGATTCCATTTTTGCGATGGCCGACACAGACATCAGCGAAGTTAATCAATCGCTTTGAAATTCCTGCATACTCCATAATGACACCAGCAATGACAAAGAAAGGAATCGATAATAAGGTAAACTTTGAGACACTTGTAAACATAATATCGGGAATCAATTCCAATGAAGTCATACCCATCGTGGAGATGAGTGCGACAATGGATGCCGCTGCCAGGGCGATTGCAATCGGCACTCTTAAAAATAAGAGCAGCAAAAACAGTCCGAAAAGAATTAAAGCTACCATTTGCATCATTCACTTTCTAATCGTAAATTTTTATACTCTTTTAACATGACTTCAACTGCACGGACTACACACATCGTACAGCCAATCGGGAATCCTAGTGTAAACACCCATTGCTGCCAGCCCAATGAAGGCGTTGTTTGATTCGTCAGTATTTGGAACTGCACCATTTTAATCCCGTAATAAGCCATCAAAATGAACACCGCGACGACCACTAGCCCTGTGAAAATACATAGGATTTTCTTGATGGAAAGATTAGCCCGATCAAAAAGAAGGGTGAAGCCGAGGTGAGCATGATTCTTCACCCCGACTGAAGCCCCAACAAAGGTTAAGAGAACAAATAGATTAATCGTAATCTCTTCCGTAAAAGCAAAGGAATTCCCTAACACGTATCTAGATACCACGTTTGCAAAAGCAATCATACACATAATGGATGAACTTAGAACCAGCAAGCTATTTTCAAGCATTGACAGCCATTTTGACATGAATATCACACCCTACTTACGAATTAGTTTTGGAAGGCCTTCAACAAATCTTCGTCCCATACGTCTTTATATTGGTCGTAGACCGGCTGAGAAATTTCTTTAAACTGGGCAAGTTCTTCATCCGTTGGATAATATAACTTCATTCCTGCCTCTTCCAATGCTTTGATTTGTTCTTCTTCCAG
>JAPSKD010000270.1 GCA_031177865.1 Bacillus sp. (in: firmicutes)
CTTGCTCGGGACTATAATCGAAATGACCGAGTCGGTAAAAGCTATATTGAGCTTCAATATGAAGATGTGCTGCATGGGCAAAAAGGTAAAGTAAAAAATGTTACCGATAAAGCCGGGAAAATCTTGTCCACTGAAGTAGTTTCCGAAGGACAGCGCGGAAAAGATCTTGTCTTAACAATTGATATGAATCTACAGCTTGAAATCGAAAAAATCATTGAAGAAGAACTTTGGAATGCAAAGCAAAATTCTAAATCGGCTCTTTTAGACCGTGCTTTTGTTGTTCTTATGAATCCTCATACTGGAGAAATACTAACAATGGCCGGGAAGCAAATTGCTAGAAACGATGAGACAAATAGACAAGAAATGCGTGACTTTGCACTTGGGAATATTACGACCTCTTATGCAGTTGGGTCTGTTGTCAAAGGAGCGACGATTTTAACGGGTTATAATACAGGCGCGATTCAGCCAGGTTCAAATCACTATGACTCACCACTATTGATTAAAAATACACCTCCAAAATCTTCTTGGAAGAACTTTGGAACTATTAACGACCTTCGTGCCCTTCAGATTTCATCAAACGTTTATATGTGGAAGACCGTGATTGAAATGGCTAATGGGCATTATGCACCGAATAAGCCGCTTCCACTCGACTTAACTGCCTTTGACACGATGCGTCAATCTTTCAGTCAATTTGGTCTAGGTACAAAAACCGGAATTGACCTTCCAAACGAGAGTACTGGTTATGCCGGTCCGCTGAAGCAGCCTGGTTTACTTCTTGACTTAGCAATTGGCCAGTATGATACCTATACGGTTATGCAATTAGCACAATATGTATCGACCATTGCTAACGGCGGGTATCGTGTCCAACCACATATTGTAAAGGAAATTCGTGAACCTGTGCTTGAGAACGACCAACTAGGTCCGATTGTTCAAGAAATTGAACCGACGATATTAAATCGTATTGATGGCAAGGATGAATGGATTGATCGGGTACAAGAGGGCTTTAGAATGGTTATGCAAGTAGGGGATGGTACCGGTGTTAGTACCTTTAAGGATGCGGAGTACAATCCTGCAGGTAAAACAGGTACAGCCCAAGCTTTTTATGATGGCCCAGAACGAAAGAAATTTGGCAAAATACCACCTGAAGTGATGAATTTGAGCCTTATAAGCTATGCACCGTCTGATAATCCAGAGGTTGCAATGGCTGTTTTAGTTCCATGGGCATACCAAGGAAACAGTGGACCAGCTACAGCTAATATTATAGGCAAAAGGGTTATGGATACCTATTTTAATCTAAAGAAACAAACCCAAACTGATGGGGAAAATGTAGAAGTTACCGATGAAACATCGGATACACTTATAAACCAATAGTAATACTAACACCTGTCTCAAAATTTAGAGGCAGGTGTTTTTTTTTTATAAAGGATGCACATGATAACAATAGTACGAAATTATTAATGATTTACAAAAGTCATACACACATTTACAAAACCTTTACAATTCATTAAAACAAGCTTTACAGAAGGGGTATATTATTAATCTTGTAAGGAAAACGAACAACGATTAAACAAACCAAATTTCGTAGGGGGAATTAAGTAATGAAAAGCTTTAAGAAATTAGCACTAACCGCAATGATGACTGGTGTGCTAGCTATTACAGCGGCTTGTGGTGCACAAGGAACTGAAGGCAACAAAGAACAAGCTGGCGAAGAAGTAAAGCAACTTCAAGGTGAAATTAAAATAGACGGTTCATCTACAGTTTTCCCAATCATGGAAGCGGTGGTTGAAGAATATGGCATGACACAGCCTGAGGTTAAAGTTTCTGTTGGTTCATCTGGAACTGGAGGCGGTTTTGAAGCTTTTATTGCTGGTGAAACGGAACTAAGCAATGCTTCACGCCCAATTAAAGATGAAGAAGCAGCAGCTCTTAAAGAAAAAGGTATTGATTATACTGAAGTTCAGTTAGCATATGATGGACTTTCAGTAGTTGTAAATAAAGACAATGACTGGGTAGAAAGCTTAACAATTGATGACCTAAAGAAGATTTGGGTTGAAGATGGTACAACTAAAAAATGGTCCGATATCAATCCAGAATGGCCAGATGAAGAAATCAAATTATACTCACCTGGAACTGATTCAGGAACCTTCGATTACTTCGATGAAGTCATCCTTGACGGAGAACCAATTGTTGAAAAAGCAACGCTTTCAGAAGATGACAACACACTAGTTCAAGGTGTTCAAGGCGACAAGAATGCTATTGGTTACTTTGGTTATGCTTACTATGCAGAGAATAAAGATACTTTAAAAATCGTTCCAATTGATGGCGGAGAAGGTCCTGTTGAGCCAACCAATGAAACAATTGAATCTGGTGAATACTCTCCACTTTCACGTCCATTATTCACTTATGTGAAAAACTCTGCTATTAAAGACCAAGAAGAAGTGTATGATTTTGTAAAATACCTTTTAGAAAATGCTGCGACATTATCAGAAGATGTTGGCTATGTAAAATTACCTGAAGAAGAGTATTCAAAACAGCTTGAAACACTAGAAACTCTTAAGTAGAATCTAGAATAATTTTATAGGTGAGAAGCACAAAAATGTGCTTCTCATCTTGTCATGTGAATGAAAGGGGTTTTCAATTTGACTACTCAAAACACAAATTCCTTCTCGGTTCAGAAAATGATTGAAGAGAAGAAGAAAAAGAAGAGTGCTGGTGGAATCACAGAAAAAATAATGCCATATATCTTATTCCTCACAGCGGCTGTCTCTGTTTTGACGACGATTGGTATTGTTCTTACGCTCATCTTTGAAACATTTTTATTTTTCGATGCAGTATCTATAAAGGAATTTTTCACAGCTAAAAAATGGTATCCTTTTTCAGAAACGGAAGGTTCATTTGGTATTCTGCCGTTAGTAATGGGGACGCTAAAGGTAACTGTGATAGCTGCTATTGTTGCTGTCCCTATCGGATTGGCTTCAGCCATTTATTTGAGTGAGTATGCATCAGATCGAGCTCGGAGAATTATTAAACCGATATTAGAGGTTTTAGCTGGAATCCCAACGATAGTTTATGGATTTTTTGCGCTAACCTTTGTAACTCCTATTTTACGTGAAATAATTCCATCCCTTGAAATTTTTAATGCTCTAAGTCCTGGTATTGTTATAGGAATCATGATAACTCCAATGATTGCTTCTCTTTCTGAGGATGCAATGACTTCGGTTCCTAATGCTATGCGTGAAGGTGCACTAGCGCTAGGATCGACTAAATTTGAAGTAGCCATTAAAGTCGTCTTGCCCGCTGCCATCTCAGGAATTATTGCTTCTATCGTATTAGGCATCTCACGAGCAATCGGCGAAACGATGATTGTAGCAGTTGCTGGTGGTTCTACGCCAAATCTTGAGTGGAATTTGACAAGCTCCATTCAAACGATGACAGCATATATTGTCCAAGTCAGCCAAGGTGATGCAGGCTATGGTACGACGATCTACTATAGTATTTATGCCGTTGGAATGACGCTATTTGTATTTACATTAGTGATGAATTTATTAGCACAATACATCACCCGTCGCTTTAGGGAGGAATACTAATGAATTTAATTAATCATGATTCCGTTGTAAAAAGGATGAAACCAAGATTATCAAAAAATTCAATTTCAAAATGGATATTTTTTGCATTAACCATGTTTGTTTTATTAATATTAGGAATATTATTATATCGGATATTTTCTCAAGGACTTGGCTATTTAGATTTGCAATTTCTGCAAAGTCTTCCTTCAAGGAAGCCTGAAAATGCAGGTGTGTATGCTGCATTAATTGGAACCATTTGGTTGATGGCCGTTGTTGCACCTGTTTCTTTACTCCTTGGTGTAGGTACTGCCATCTATCTCGAAGAATATGCAAAAGAGAATGCGATAACAAATTTTATTAAAGTGAATATCTCCAATCTAGCGGGTGTTCCGTCTATTGTTTTCGGATTACTTGGTTTAACAGTCTTTGTTCGTGCATTAGCATTTGGGACAAGCGTTTTGGCCGCAGGTCTTACCATGAGCTTACTTGTTTTGCCTGTCATAATTGTGGCTTCACAAGAAGCAATTCGCGCAGTGCCCAATCAATTAAGAGAGGCATCATTTGGATTAGGGGCAACTAAATGGCAGACAATTGTTCGTATTGTTCTTCCTGCTGCAATTCCAGGAATACTTACAGGAGGGATATTGGCACTTTCCCGTGCCATCGGAGAAACAGCTCCACTTGTTGTCCTTGGAATGCCATTATTTCTTGCATTTTTACCAAAAACGTTTTTTGATATGATTACCGTATTACCTTTACAAATTTACAATTGGACAGGTCGTCCTCAAGTAGAGTTTCATGCATTAGCTGCTGCAGGTATTATCGTTTTACTTGTGATGTTAATTGTCATGAATTCTGTTGCTGTATTGATTAGAAATAAATTCCAGAAGAGATATTAAGGCTATGATAGGGAGGCAAACTACTATGGAAACAACAACAGCCACTGCAAAAATTATAAATCCACAAGAAAAACAAATTGTATATAAAACGAGCGACTTAGATTTATGGTATGGTGACAATCAAGCGCTAAAGAAAATAAACCTAGATATTTTGGAAAATGAAGTTACCGCAATTATCGGACCTTCAGGATGCGGAAAATCAACATATATTAAGACATTAAATCGTATGATTGAACTAGTACCTGGTGTAAGAACTTCTGGAGAAATTCTTTATCGAGGAAAAAATATCCTCGATAAATCCTACCAAGTAGAAGAATTGAGAACAAAGGTGGGAATGGTATTTCAAAAGCCGAATCCATTTCCGAAATCGATCTATGAAAATGTGGCTTATGGACCAAAAATTCATGGTATACGCGATAAAAAAATCTTAGATCAGATTGTTGAAAAGAGCTTACGAGGGGCTGCGATTTGGGATGAAGTAAAGGACCGTCTCAATCAGAATGCTTACGGGTTGTCTGGTGGGCAGCAGCAGCGTCTTTGTATTGCCCGCTGTCTTGCGATTGAACCAGATGTTATTTTAATGGATGAGCCAACTTCTGCACTCGATCCAATTTCAACATTAAAAGTAGAAGAACTTGTGCAAGAATTGAAGAAGGAATTTAGTATTATTATTGTTACTCATAATATGCAACAGGCTGCACGTATATCTAAAAAAACTGCTTTCTTTTTAAATGGAGAAGTGATAGAATTTTCAGAAACTAATAAAATTTTCTCTACTCCAGAAGATAAGAGAACTGAGGACTATATTACAGGAAGATTTGGATGATGAGGTGATAGGATGAGTACGAGGTCAAAATTTGATAGTAAATTGATGGATTTAAAAGAAAAACTATTAGAAATGGAAAGTTTAGCGGAGACGGCGGTTCGTGAATCACTAAGTGCCCTTATTAATCATGATATTGAAAAAGCTAATCGAGTCATCGAAGGTGACGATAAAATAGACTCTTTGGAACATGAAATTCATGATAAGGCATTGCTTTTGATTGCACGAGAGTCACCGGTAGCAAAAGATTTAAGAACACTCAATGTCGCTCTGAAAGTCTCTTCGGAAGTTGAAAGAATGGCTGATATGGCAGTAAATATAGCAAAAGCAGCTATTCATATTGGCAATGAAAAGCACTTTAAAGAAATCTTGGATATCCCGAAAATGATGGACCAAGCTCTTGAAATGGTAGCAATGTCAGTTAAGGCATATGTTGATGAAGATGTCATGCTTGCACAGAAATGTGCTGAAAAAGATGATTCAGTGGATAGTATGTTTGGTAAATTAGTTCACGAATTAATTAGTATGGTTCCAGAAAATCCGAATGCTACAAACCAAATCATTCAACTTGCTTTTGTTTGCCGGTTTATCGAAAGAATTGCTGACCATTCAACTAATATTGCAGAGAATGTCATTTACCTGGTAACTGGTAAACGCTTTGAACTAAATGAGTAAGAAATAATAATTCACCTTAGATGAGACTATTTTATTTGTCTCATCTTTTTTTATTACGCAAAGAAATCCAAAATACGACAAAATACGTTTATTGTACAGTTCTTCTGCCAATGTTACGATTAAAATTATCTATGAAAGAATATTTAGATTACTTTTGCATATATATGTGTTTGCAGAATGGAGGAGAACAATGATTGAAGAAATTATTAAACTAAGAGAGGGTGGTTTATCGTTCCGAAAAATCGCCTTGCAACTAAACACTACTGTTGGAAGAGTCCAATATAGATGGAATAAATATATAAATACTCAGGAAAATCAAATAGAAGATTATCCTGTTGAAGAGAAAACCCAAAAGGAAGACAACGTTTTAGATCAGCCTACGATTGATTATTCTCCGATTAAAGGCGAACTTCAAGTGAAACTAGTTACCCCAAGAAAGGTTATCGTCTATTGGGAAGCATCGAAGATTCCCGAGAAAGTCATTTCTTTATTTTATAACAGAAAATTCGAGGAAATGGTTCACATCGTTAGACTTTATGATGTTACAGATATCATTTTTACGGGAAAAAATGCACATTATTACTATGATATCGCGGTACCCTATAATAAGGGACATTGGTTTATCAAAGGACTCACAGCAAATAGGATCTATGTAGCCGAATTAGGTGTTAAATTTAAGGATAATGATTTTTTTCCAGTCCTGCGCTCAAATTCTGTTCAAACCCCGCCATTAGGAAGTGTAAATGGAAGTGAACTTTATAATAATTTAGTACACGATCAACAAATTGATCAATACTCCCCTAAATGGATTGATCATGTAAGTACGTACAGTTATTACGGAGAATCAAAAAATATGGAGCAGAAAAATGAATGATAAATTAATAACTGAAATGACCCAAAAACATTCCTATGACTGGCAATTAAAAATTCTAATCCTAACATGGGAATACCCGCCAAACGTTGTAGGCGGGCTTTCAAGGCATGTTAATGGTCTTTCTGTTCATTTGGCCGAGCAAGGTCACGAGGTCC
>JAPSKD010000271.1 GCA_031177865.1 Bacillus sp. (in: firmicutes)
TACAAACATTGCATTATCTATTTCACCGTTCATAATCATTTCTCTGGCATGACCTAAAAACGGTATGGCCGATGCAATATGCCCCTGAGTAGGAGAAAAACCTAACATCCCGTGTTTATCTTCAAAAGAGTCCATCTCGGAACGATCCATTTCTTTTCTTAGTACAGCCATTGCTGCAAGTGTTCGGTAGTTTCCTTTTGGCACATTACCGTTTCCATTAGGTTCTGTAACATCTGGATTGTGCAATTCCACCGCAAATTTATCAATATCTATTATCTTTTTACCCATTCTTTCAAGTGGTTTAACAACTAGAGATTGGTAGATTGCTTGAGCAGATGACCCAGCGGATATCTCGTGCTTTCCAAATGCATCTGTACGGATTTTTGGACTCTTCCCATCATCTTTCCCAATAAGGATGGCAATTGCCCCCATTTGATCTTCCGTAATCGGCATATTCTTTGAGAGGTTTCCAGCATATTTCATCCCTAATTTTGCTAAGCATCCTCCCCCGATAACTAACACTTCTTCGTAAATATCGGCTTTCACAAAGGCAGCAGCAACACTTACAGCATGTGCCGGTGCACAACAAAATGATTTCACATCAGATCCTGATGCATTAATACAACCGGCATGTTCGGCAATAGACTTTGCCATATTACCGCCTCCGCGTTGATAACGATCGCCAACGGCTTCTTCATCGCAACCCACGACATAATCAATTTGCTCAGGTTTGACATCAAATGAATGGAGAGCATGGCGCATGGCAACAATTCCTGATGCTTTATTCGCTAAATTCTCTAACAAAATGTGTGCCGACAGAAATTTATCTTCATCATGCCCTGCCACGAAAACTCCGATCAATTGATCTTTATTAACATAGAGGGGGAGAGCTGTACCATCAGCAAGCTTTTCCTCGATTTGGTCAAATGTAACACCATTCTTCAGAGCCTTTAGATCCTCCGAGTTAATAAGAGGATGCTTTTCTAAACTTGTTCTGACATTGTTTAAAAAGTTTTCTTCTAAAAAAACGAGATTATACAGGTCAGCGATTTTAAGCCATCCATAGAATTCATCTTCAGGAAGAATTTCACCCCACGGACTAAATCTGTCTGCATTTTCTATTTTTGCATTTGTCCAAGGTCTTTCATATTCCTTTAATAATTCAGGTCTCATATTACCAATAAAAACCTGGTTCGGTGGATATGCAACAGCGTCCTCATAACTTCTAAGATGACTTAAAATATCACCAAGTACATCTTTATTCTTTTCAATTTCCCGTACTGGTTTAGAGCCATGCCGGACCAAGCTTGGCGTATGTGTAATAACAAAAGAAGTTCCTTTAATAACTGGTGTTGCCATATTTATCGCACCTCCAATTCTTTTCCTTTTTGTTTTTCTTTTAGTTCTTCTTCTAGGTTTTCAACATAATGTTGTGCTGATAATGCAGCAACACTACCGTCACCTGTTGCTGTGATCACTTGACGTAACATTTTTTCATTAACATCACCAGCCGAAAAAATTCCTTTTACAGATGTTTGCATATATTCATTTACAACGACATACCCATTTTCATTTGTAATTCCCAACCCCTTAACACAATCAGAAAGCGGGTCCATCCCTACGTAAATAAACACGCCACTGCAAGGGAATTCCCTTGTTTCTCCAGTAATTTTATCTTTAATTAATACCCCTGAAACAAGACCGTCACCAAGAACTTCTTCTACCGTGTGATTCCATATAAAATCAATCTTTGCATTTTCAAAAGCACGTTTTTGAATGATCTTTTGTGCTCGCAATTCATCCCGACGGTGTATAATGGTTACCTTAGATGCAAAGCGGGTTAAAAAGATAGCCTCTTCGACAGCTGAATCCCCGCCGCCAACAACTACTAGCTCTTGATCAGCAAAGAAAGCACCATCACAAACTGCACAATATGAAACACCGAAACCAGATAACTCATTTTCCCCCGGTACACCCATACACCGGTGTTTAGCTCCGGTTGCGATAATAATTGACTTCGCCTTATACTCTTTATTATCAACCACAACTGTTTTTATGGGATAGCCGTCCATGATCTCTTTTATATCACCGCGAATATAATCAGCACCAAATTTCTTTGAATGTTCAAACATCTTTTCAGACAAATCTGGGCCTAAAACCATTTCAAAGCCAGGGTAATTCTCAATTTCTTCTGTTTTTGTCATTTGTCCACCGGGAAGACCTTTTTCAATCATTAAAGTAGTCATTCTCGCTCGAGAAGTATAAACCGCGGCTGTCATACCAGCTGGACCAGCTCCAGCAATAATGACATCATAAACCTTTTCAGTACCCATACGATTCCCTCCCTTATATTTTCACTTCAAAAATAGTTGGTTCTTCAATTTCACGGGATAATGCGTCAAGAGCAACTCCTACACGGTATTTACGCAATTTCCATTGGTCTTCTTTTGGCGTATTTGGATCTCCTAATGGGTACGGTATTGAAATCGTAGGGACCACACGGTTTGCTCCTACCGTATACGCAATGGATACAAGGTTAGCCATTTGGACAATGGTAATACCAGCACGTTCAATTTCTTTGGTCATCGTTGCACCGCAACGAGTACAAGTTCCTCAGGTGGAGGTAAAAACAACAGCAGAAACATTAGCATCGATTAACTGCTGAGCAATTTCTGCACCCATGCGGCTAGCTTCTGCTTGGGTTGTACCTGTTCCTACGGTAGAATAAACATACTCATGTACTCTTCCAATTCGTCCTTCTTTTTCAAAATATCTCATAGCATCTAATGGGACAATAACATTTGGGTCTGCATTTGCTGCGGAAGGGTCGAAACCAGCATGAATCGTTTCCCATTCCCCCGCTTTCAATGAATCTAGATCCGAAATATCATATTTACCCCACTTGGTTGCCGAAGCTGACTGGATGCGGTCAGGATTGCCGACTGGAACAATCCCGCCTGAATTGACAAGGGCAACTGTTGCTTGGCTTAAGTCTTCAATATGCGAAGCAATCTGTACTCTATCAATCACTGGCATCGGCATTTCCGTTGTGTATTCTTCGCCGCTTAATTTTTTTAGCAACATAGTCATAGCGCGATCAGCGCCACTGACTGCAGGCTCTTTAAATGCTTCAAAACGGATGCCGCGTGGTAGGTAGCCTTCGTTTTCTGCCCATGAAATCGTTTCAGTTGACAAAACTTTTTTGGCAAACCCGGCCATTTTGGGCATATCCTTCCGCATTGAAACTGCACCATTTCCACCTGGAAAGATGTAAATCTCTTTTCGAAACATTTCCACTCCAGGGTTTTCAATGTACATACTCGTGATTACAGGAACATTAAATCGATCCTTTACTGCTTTACAAATTTCACCGCATGCTACCCCATACCGTCCTGCCATGAAAGCTGGTCCAGCTATAAAAACATCAAACTCTTTATCTGCTAAATAATCTAAAATTCTTGTAATCGCTTCCTCTTTTCGTGAACCAAAAAAGTTATCGCCGCAAATAACGGTGTGAGTTACCTCCGCTACAGGAGATAATAAATTATTTAATAATAAACCTGGTCCAACAATACCTTCACGAATTTCTGGTTCAAAATCAGCTTTATCTTCGCCGCCAATTTGCCCGAAAAATTGATTAATATAGTGTATCGCCTTTTTCATGGTTTCCCTCCTTTTTTAATACTCAACCACTGTTTTATAATGATTGCCTGTGCTGGAATCCGCACAAAACATCCCATTATTCTCCATTTGGATGGAACCATCTTCTAATACAGATCCTTCCCATCCACCTGAATTTCCATCTCTCCCCAGCGACTCAAGCTCTCCAATGACAATCTCCATCGGTGGTAGTTGAATAAACTGTGATACATTTCCAGTGGATACAATCGCATTCGCTTTATCGGATAAATCCACAAGGGATTGAGATGCCCCATCACGGCCCGTACATTCATTAGTAATCCCAACGACTTTTATACCTGCATCTTCCAATTCGTTAATAACCAGAATAAAATCAGAATCCGGATTACCGTATCCTTCTTCAGAAACAATAGCTCCTTCAGCACCTAAAGAAGTAGCGATCTGACGTACAAAATACGCTGACCTCTGTTTTTCTTCTAATTGAACATTTAAGTTTGACATGATTACACCGGAAAAATTAATTGTTTTCCCGTGTTCTTCCATTAACCGCTTAAGGACTGCATTATTAACATGCTGGTAAGTTGAAATTTTAGAAGATGATGGCATAAAACTTCCTGAGACAATCGCTCCATCAAGCAGTTCATTTGGATTCATTAAAGTTGGCACCATACGGTTAGAATCCCATCCATAAACAAGGGCGTTGTAACCGTTTTCAAGCATTTGTGACTGGAGCTGTAATACATATACAACTTTAGGAAGCTTGTTAACTTCTTCACTTCGTTTATCTAATGGAAGATGTTCGCAAACTTCAAGCTCTTCTGGTTCTAAATCCTTGACGCAATTTCCTAAATACTCAGCCAATCGCATCGCTGCCCACCGTAATGCTTTATTTTTTTTCTGCTGTTCCTTTTTTTCAAATTCCTCATTTGTATCAGCAACTAAGCAAATATTCAATAACTCAGAAAACATCGTTTGATTTGCGCCAGGACCGCTCATATCAATTAAACCGTCTTGGAATCCTCCCCAGTGTTTACCTACTGCTAACACACAACTGCCTTTCAGAACATGTGTACGCCCCTGGCCTGCTAGCATCAACTTATTTGTTACTCCAGGAAACATTACCCCTCCAGAAACTTTGCATCTAGGTTCAACTGCGTCTTTTACTGGAGTAATACGGATTGGATCACCTTTCTTTGCAATGATAAGGTCTGCGGATGTAATATTTTCGTCTTCAAAGATTGTGTTTAAAGCTTCTTCTTTGTTTATTGTTAAGACTCCATTTTCAAAGAAGGTCTTTTCTCCAAATACAATATCTTGAACGTAAAAATAACCCAGTTCTAATTTCATAAAACCCCTCTTCCTAATCGTGATTATATATTAACTCTAATTAAATTATATTGGTGATTTTTCAGAAAGTAAATAATTTTCGATTAATTATATTTATACAATTTTTACTTATATTTTTTATAAGGGAATCTTATTATGTAATTCACAGAATATTCAGGATGATTTTTTAACCATGATTATGATAACATTTTGATTAAAGTAGAAAGTTATTTTGTAAACGGTTTCAGGTCATCACTTTGTTAATTATGGGAGATTTTGGAAAGGTAAAAAAGGAGGAGAGATTTTGTATGGTTAAAAGCAAACATCAAGTGTATATTGTATCCTTGATAATCACCTTAGTCTTTGTCTTGTTCGGTGTATTTTTTAATGATCTTTTGGCAGATTTAACAACAGGATTTTTAAAAACCACAACAGAATATTTTGGCTGGTTCTACTTAGTTGCTACTTTATCATTTCTAGTTTTTACTATTTGTTTATTGTTTTCAAAATATGGGAGTTTAAGGTTAGGGAAGGATACAGATCGACCTACTTATAGTACAATATCCTGGTTTGCGATGTTATTCAGTGCGGGAATGGGAATTGGACTGGTTTTTTGGGGAGTTGCTGAACCAATGGTCCATTACCTATCTCCTCCGTTTGGAAAAGGAAGTACAGTCGACGCAACTAATACAGCAATGACATATACCTTTTTTCATTGGGGGCTCCATCCATGGGCAATCTATACGGTTATCGGATTAAGTCTCGCTTTTTTTCAATATCGAAAAAATCTTCCGGGCCAAATCAGTTCAGTATTCTATCCGCTTATAGGTAATCGGATTTACGGATCAATCGGAAAAACGATTGACGTGCTGGCTATTATAGCCACCGTGTTTGGTATTGCTACTTCATTAGGATTAGGTGCTTTGCAAATTACAACCGGAGTAAGTCATCTTTTCGGTGTCGCTAATACGATTAATAACCAAATCATTATAATTTGTATCCTAACTGCTTTATTTACTGGATCTGCTTTTATTGGGATCAACCGAGGGATGAAAATTTTATCTAATATTAATATTTTGTTGGCCATTTTTATCATGACTATAATAATTATTGTTGGCCCAACAGCTCAGATTTTCAAAGTGCTAACCAATACAATGGGAAGCTATTTTGATCAACTTTTATATATGAGCTTAAGAATAAAATCTTTTGGAGATAACTCTTGGATTTCAAGTTGGACATTGTTTTATTGGGCATGGTGGATCGCATGGGCCCCGTTTGTAGGGAGCTTTATCGCCAAAGTCTCTAAGGGGAGAACGATTAAAGAGTTTATATTAGGGGTATTAATTGTTCCAACCTTAGGAACGTTTGTATGGTTTGCTACTTTCGGAGGGTCTGCTCTTCATTTTGTTCATACTTTAGGAAATAGTGCGTTGGTAGACGCAGTGAATAAGGATGTAACATTAGCTTTGTTCGTCTTTTTAGAAAATTTCCCTATGAGTTTACCTTTAAGTATTATTGCACTAACGTTAATCGTGACCTTCTTTATTACATCTGCAGATTCAGGAACATTAGTATTAGCGATCTTTAGTTCGGAAGGTAACCTGAATCCTTCTCGATTAAAAAAGGTGACTTGGGGGATTCTTCTCGCTTTAATCTCTATTGTATTACTGTTTAGCGGTAGTTTAAATACATTACAATCTGCATCAATCGCTGCAGCTTTTCCATTTACGATTATTATGACCTTTATGTGTTATTCCCTGTTTAAAGGACTAAAAGAAGAAAAAGTAGAAGTAAAAATCCAGTCATATCTACCAAAAGAAGACATGACTGAACATCAGGAAATCAGCTAATAGCTATGAATTCTCTAGAACAATTGTATTACGAATGTGCTTCATGGTCATTTCTGTGGCTTCTTCAACAGTGTTAATAGATCTATGATTAATAAACATCGTAAGAATTCCCTGCCATAGTATATAATGTGCTTCAGCAATTTGATTAGCATTTGACTCCTTAATGTA
>JAPSKD010000272.1 GCA_031177865.1 Bacillus sp. (in: firmicutes)
GGTAAACAAATCTGCTAAATCAATGGCTTGTTTAAAGCCTCTTTCTGTAAGTACTGCTTCAGGTGGCTGCCCATCTGCCTCACAATGTCTGATTAGATAAATTTTCTTCACTAAAACCTCTCCTGCCCTTTTTCTTCTAGCGTCTTCCTAAAGCCATAAAAAGGACGATATCCTTGTCCTTCATAAAAAGAACGAGATGTACTAGACGCAAGCATTTCGATTCTTGTTTTGGGAAATACATGATGAACGTATTGAAGTAACTCACTCCCAAGACCTATCCCACGATACTTTTTGTCAATTAGTAATTCACAAACGTAAAGAGTGATTTGTGTGTCTGTTAATCCCCGAATATAGCCAACTACTCCGTCACCTTCTGCCTCTACAACAAAGGATACATTTGAATTTTCCCATGCTTGCTTCGTGTCTTCATTCTTTTCAACTAAGTTAATCCAGCCTTCAGCTCGGTTTAACTCTTGTATTCTATTAAAGTCAGTTTCTAGATACTGTCTGATTTGTATCTTATTCATTGGATAAACTTTACAAAATGGTTATTTTTTAATACTGGAACAGTTTGATATGCATTTAATCGGCTGCAATGCTTGACATCGGCTCCAAATCCTCGTTCACGCAATTCCAGGCCGCTTCCACAGTCCCAAACCAACTTCTCTAATTTTGCTTTAGAATAGAGAAAGGCACCAGTACAAACTTCTGCTTCAGGTGACTTTTCCCCTTCTAAATATGATAAAATAGCGCCGGCACCTAAATAATCCTCGATTGCTGGACGAAGTGTATCTTCCTCTTCTGTTCCATTACTCCACAGTTCGCCGCAGGGGATCACCGTAATACTTGCATTCTTTTGTAATCTTAATTGATTGGCAACAGTTGCTACGGATGAAGCATTTAGCAAAGATCCTATTAACAGAGCGGGCACACTAGAGGCAATCCAAGTACAAAAAGCTCCATTGAGTGAGGTTAATACATACTTTTTATTTTTATGTTCTTCATTAAAGGATACTGGTGATAATGTTGGTTTCTCTGCTTTAGTTGCCTCTGCTCTTCCTAAAATATATTCCGCACTGATTTTTTGTGCGTAATCTTTCCCATTTAAGTTAGGAGGATATGGATAGATTACTGCACCATAATTTAAAGCTGATACAACCGTTGATGAAAAGCTGAGGACATCCACTATAATGATAATGTCACCACGATCCGCTGCCTCTCTAGCACCACGTCTGCCCCATTCCACACGACAAGTATAAGGAGATTGATCAAACATCCAACTACCACCTTTTATTTTGGGTTAAAAATATATTAATATTTATGTAGGTATTTACGAAAGGAAGAATCCAATGTTAAAGAAATTCACTTTAAAAACGAATAACCGTGATCAAATGATAGAAATCACACAACAGGTACAAGAATTCATAAACGACAATACCTTTAAGGAGGGGTCTGTTGTGGTTTATTGTCCGCATACAACCGCTGGCATTACAATTAATGAAAATGCTGACCCCGATGTGAAACGCGATATGATTCGGCGATTTGACGAAGTATATCCATGGCACCATAAACTTGATCGTCATATGGAAGGTAATACTGCTGCACATATGAAAGCCAGTACGGTAGGAGCTTCACAATATGTCATCGTGACGAATGGGCAATTATTATTAGGTACCTGGCAAGGAATTTACTTTTGCGAGTTTGACGGTCCCCGTGCTCGAACTTTTTTTGTAAAGATAGTTTGACTAGGTAAAAAGCCTTATCTTTTCCAAAAATAAATATTCATCATTATGACCTGTTAATCCTTCTTTAAAATACAAATGCTTCACTCCATTAAGGAGTAAAGCATATTATTACAGTTCATCTAGTATGTTTTGATTTTGAGGATCTTCATTAAAGGTCAAAACCTCTTCAACTGGTTGGTAGGACTCTCCATAAAAGTGTTGATCCTTGTAGGTATGTATCTTATTATACGTCTTTCTCATGGCTTCAAATATTAGTTCTTCAGACTCTTTATTTGGAGCCCAATAAAGAATCTCCATTTTATTAATCTCATTTGTTGCCAACGATCTTCGCTCATACCCTATTGAATTAGCGTGTTCGAAACCTTCCCGTTTATAAAAATGCAATCTTTTTCCTGTATCACTGTCTTGATAGTTAACGGGTTCAACTTCAAGAATAATAGGCTTTCCTTTTTGTTTCATTTTATCGATAAGCTTATGACCAAGTCCCTGACCGCGCGCATCTTTTGAAACAAAAAGATAATCAATAAAAACAAAATCCTCTAACTCTACATACATCAAAATATGATTAGGGCCTTCATCTTTATGATAAATATCAGAACGCTCTTTCAACAAAGTTTCCATATGCTCTCTAGACTTCATTTCTTCAATCGGAAAATATTGATTTAACTTCTCATACCAATGCATGATACTCCCCCTGTGCTAAAGTGTCTTAATGAGGAAAGTATGTGTGGTTTTTCCATATTTAATACTGGTATAAGCCCGAAATATTTTATAATGAGAAGTTCTAAAAATTCCTGCTCCGGTTTCATCAATTTTGTACCTTTATCCGATTGAAGAAAAATTTCTTTTTCATTCTCATAAAAAACGTTTATTTTAATATCAGTAAAATCTATTATCAATGTTTCAGTGCGGGAATCTACTTCTTTATTCCAATCCATAGCTTCGTTAATGAACCTTGTAATTGCTTCTATCTTAGATTTATCTTTAATTTCAGTACAGTTTTGAGCAGTTGGACTTTGATAGATACAAATACTGTCTGGAACATTCTCTATCCAGATTGTTGATTGTAAGATTTCCCTTTTATCAAACATGACCTCTGTTTGGTCCTCATTTTGATTGTAATGAGCAGAAATCCATAATTCACCATCAAAATCATCTTTTCTCCAACGAGACATAAAACCGCCCCAATCATTTTCAGCCTCATTATCGTCAAGTACAGATTTTATATAGTCCATTTGCCAGCCCAGCCCAGGAAGTTCCTTCTTGTAGAAATGATAAATTTCCTCCCAGTGATTCCCCTTCATAATATATTGGTGTTCAGTAGGTTCTAACCCTTTGAATAAAGGGATATCTTTGTGTTCTTCAGGAATAATCGACATCCCTTTATAAGTGTCGTCTGTTATTTTTTGATATAAAAACCAACTAATAATAATAATCAGCAGTACAATTACTCCAAAAATTGTCCTTTTCTTTGTCATATATCTCCCATTGCCTCCCAGTACTATTTAAAAAACTAGAACTGTAGACCTCTTCCTATTAAATTGGCCGAAATGGGTGCAGAACCAAGTTCACGTGCCCATACGGATAATTGTCCAATATGATGAACTTCATGTACGATCACGTGATTTACTACCTCTCCATATGTAAAACTTCTGCCGTCATCCAATTCTAAGATTTGGCTGCTCATTTCTTCTCTCCACTCTGTTACAAACCTCTCCACTTCTGCATGCCAGTCTTTATGAAGTTTTATTACATCATCAATGGAGTTGCATTCCTCTATAATAAATGTAAATCCCTTTCCACCATTTAAATCATTAATCCAATCATATTCAACCACAATAATATGCAATAAAGTATGGAGTATATTACCAAACCCGCCTACTCTCTTTTCCAATAACTGTTCAGGTGTAAACTGTTTACACCAATTAAACCATTCTTCCCGTACCTGCCAATTATACTGAAATAGCTGCTTCATCTTACCACCTCTTTCTAATGATTTTTTTGAGACATTCAGCGAACCTTTTTATATTCTATAATCTTCCACATAATTCCTTCTATAATGGTAAAGGTAAAATAAAAAAAGAAATGCCACAAAATCAAACCATTTTTCGTTATTGCCTAGTTTTTTGAGTACAAAAGTCCATGCTTGTTCATCCGGATTCTTTGACTCCTCTTGTGGAAATCCGCTTGGTTATGGTACCACTCTTTGAAATGATACAATCGTTTTTTACAACTTAAATATCGTGATTAGGAAAATTAAATATGAAAATCCAGCAAAAATCATAAAGCCAATCGAAGGGTAAAGATAGGTTCCTATTCGAGCAGACCCTTGATTCAGACAACGCATTCGGATATTTCCGATTCACCTGTCTGAATACACCCTTGATTCGGACTACACCGATGATTTTTTGCTTCGCTAGTCCGAATAGACCCTTCATTCAGACAACACATCAGCATTTCCCTGCTTCACCTGTCTGAATACACCCTTGATTCAGACAACGCACCAGCATTTTCTTGCTTCGCCTGTCTGAATTCACCCTCGATTCGGACTACCTAAGGCTATTGCCTTCTCGGCAGGTCCGAATCGCACAAACTATTTCCCTAAAGAAAACCCTTGAAATAGCCTCCCGCCAAATGGCTGCAGGATTTCATCTGCCATTAAAATAATCTTACTTTTGTCCCCAGTTTTATAAAAAGTATCAAACGCCTCGACAAATTGATCTGCAAACTCTTCATCGTAGTTTCTTAATGAACGAACTAGCCACTTAGAAGTACCAATCCATTTTCCATTCGTCCTTAAGACAAATTCACTTACTAATTCAGCAAGTGTATTGGCTATGAAAATTTCTTCCGCCCGTATTGTACTACCTATAAAATCATCAAGTGCATCGGTAATAAAATAACGCTTAATTCTTATCGTTTCTGTTGACCATTCTCCAGGACCCTTCTCTAATAAATCTTTTGCCTCTTGTTTAATCTGCTCCATGATTCCACTATCTCGTAACACGATTCCTTCTGAAACCATTTTAGGCAAGGAAGGTCTTGCTCGTTCACAATCACTTTTAAAATACTCCTTATATGAAGTTAAATTATGTACAAAAACCTCTATATTCCAGCCAAATTCAATGACTGACTCTCTATATGCAGATTTGAGATTACCGTCAACTATCACAATATCAAGGTCAGATGTTTCGGTGGCCTCACCTCGAACTATACTCCCTGCTAATAAGGCTCCATGACAATTCGGAAAATGGTTCAAGGTAAACAGTTCCGCTGCTTCGTATGGATCGATTCTATTAATCTCCCTCACTCCAATTGCTCTATAGCTCTTTTTTATAAAAAATAAGTGTGGTATTTTCATTTAAATTCTTTTTAACGCCTGTTTTTATGTAGCCCATTTTTGCATCTGAATTTGTTGCTTTTTCTAATCTAACGTCCAACTTACCATATCTCCTTCTATATAAAATTCACAGTTTCCAGATGATTTATATCTCCTTCTAGCACAAGCTTAAAACCATTTTCATTCATTTCTACGATAGTTAGGCTCGTATCATGTATATAGGGAGGGTCCCATAAGGCTTCTATTGGTGAATTCTTAAAAAATGAGTACAAACATTTAATTACTACAGAATGAGTAACAATTAATATATTTCCAGATTTATATTCTCTTCTTATTCGATTTAAAACCTGAATGGCTCTTGCTCGAGTTTCTTCAAACGTTTCGCCTCCATCAGTCGTAAATAGATGTGGGGTATTCCAGAATGACTCAAACTCTGTTTGATACATTTCTTTAATGGATGAATGAGTTTTTCCTTCCCATTGACCCAGTTTAATTTCCCGTAAATTCTCATCGTAAATGACAGGAATATCTCTTTCTCCCCGTATCAAGCTGGTAGTGGCTTTCGTCCTGCCGCTTGGACTAGAAAAAATAGCTGTTAACTCTATTTCCTTCATTCTTTCACCTAAACATACTGCATTTTTTATTCCGTTTTCTGTTAGATTTGAATCCAGCCAGCCTTGCATTCTTTTTTCACAATTCCACTCTGTTTCACCGTGCCTTGTTATGTATAGAGTAATCATAAGCATTCTCCCCTTATTTGATTAAATTCATTAATTGCTTCAATTAGTTTTCCAGTTGTCTCTTTTAACTTCGTTTTATCTTCTATCCTAATCCCATCATCTGAATAGAAATCGGCAAACGATTGATTCTTATATCTAGGCACCACGTGCATATGATAATGCGTTAATTCATTAAATATCCCGCCATTTTGGCAGATGGTTATTCCATCCGGTTTAAACAGTTTTTTTATTGCTTTTGATAGAAGAATAGAGGCCTTCATAATGGAACCCGCAGTATTTTCATCAAGTTCTTCAACATCATAAATATGTTTTTTCGGGAGTATTAAAATATGTCCTTCATTAAATGGCTCATGGTCCAAGAAACAACAAACATACTCATCTTCAAAAACAACATGAACAGGCAAATATTTATTAGCCAAATTACATCCTAAGCATTCCATTTGAACACAACCTTACATTCTAATAATTCCACTTTAACAAAAAAAAGGCCGTCACTCTCGACCTTTATACTATATTTTGAAGTGTTTCTAAAATATATAAAATAAATTGGTAAATCAACGTGAATAGTTGTGACAAGAACTCAAACAAGGAATCAAACATAACATTCATCCTCCCATAACATCTTGTCATATACTATGCATACTGGGACAAGTATGAAACGGATAAAAGCGTACTTTGTTACAATACAAAAGAAATAATGCCCTGGCTGATACTAACAATAATAATACTTTGGCCGAAGCCACTTACGATACCTGTTGTTAACCTTAATGGATTATTACTCATTCGAACTTTCCTTTTTTGGGTCCAACCATCCAAAACCATCGGAAAGTTTAAAAATATCCCCAGCCACAGTGGAAAATATAAATCCAAGACAAACAGTAAAGGAAAGAATAAATACCCCAATAATATTCCCGTACACCTTGCGCATATTGGCAGTGTGTATCCTTTAATCGTTAGACTCCTAGACTTCATCCGGTGACAAGGTACAATGTCGGTCATCCACTTCAGATTAATTACAATTTGGCCCACAATCAAAAGTCGGACAGTCTGGCGTACAATCATATTTCTTTTTACGATATTTCTTTTTTCCATAATAAAACAGTATAAACAGCAGTAATAAAATACCTAGTGATGTGGCGAGTATCCCAAAGA
>JAPSKD010000273.1 GCA_031177865.1 Bacillus sp. (in: firmicutes)
AATGCGCTCATATTCGCCAGGTTTTACCTCTAGGCGTAAGCTCATGCGTAATAGGATCAACGCGCTGTATGCGCCCAGTATAGTCCGTTGTGAAGCCGTCAGACCAGACGGTTACCCTTACCGCGTGTCTGTATTCCACTACGTACTTAATCCGCAGGTCAAACTCCTCCGTCTGATAGTCGTCCAGTAACGGTTTAGCTTGGCGTGCTTGATCCTTATACTCTCGCGAGTCATAGAGAAGCCCTCAGGCATAAAAGACGCGGGATTCCACTTGATTTTCCCCGTATCGCGAATTGCCATATCGATCATCTCCTTCGTATTAATATTATACACGAACAAGAGTTCTATATGTTAAAAAAACTATTTTTACGATTAATATTACAAGATTTATCTGCGTATTGTATCGATGGAGGTGAAAAAAAATGAAAAAGATTGATGTATTTGAATTAGCTCAAGAAATTGAGGAGAGAAGTAATGCTGATTTCGAGAAAGCAATACAGGAGATTGTTGATTCTCTTAAAGGCCGGTCATTAACTGCAAATCAAATCATTGAAGAGCTTGTTGCTCCATCTATCGGTATGGTTTCAACGCAAAGTAAAGTGTTTACTGTTGAACTATTACAAAAAGTAGTTAATGAATTATCTAAAGATGATTCGGAAAATAAGTAATAACAAGACAGCTGCATTCATGTAGCTGTCTTTGTTTTCAGTGTATTAAATAACGCCAGTCCAGAATGACTGACGTAATTACGATATATATTTAACAAATGACGGAATCCTGAGCTTTCCCTCTTTCGTATAGTTACGGAATTTAACGCGGCATTTGAGCTCCGGCTCCAGAAATACGAAGTTCTTATTCTCATCGGTGACTAATTCTCTATATCGACGGTAGAACGTCTTTCTATCTACGCTATTCATAAACTCCATCATACCTGCGTGCTTAATCGCCGCTATACTCTACGCCAAGCAGCAACCCGAATTCATCCTTCCGCATACCGGTAATAAAGACATCGGCATATTGGTAATTAATAACCTTCAGCCAGTCGTGTGACCGTTTGCCTATCTTATACGTCGAGTCGGCCTTTTTTATAACGATTCCTTCAAGACCGTGCTGCTTCGTTAATTCGAAATGGCCTCTCCGTTGCTGTACATCCATTGAACAAGCCCTACATGAGGAGTAGGTGTAAGGAATGATTCAAGGAGTTCTTTGCGCTCGATGAGCGACTTATTAGCGACTTTATCACCGTTGTAATAGATAACGTCAAACACGACATACTGTATGCTGTGTGCGGACCTTTTCGACTGGAAACGCTCCATCATCGATTCGAAGTCCCGCTTGCCTGCGGAATCGGTAACGACTATTTCGTCATCAAGGACCGTACCGTTAGGAATGTCTAACGATAATAGCTCTGGAAACTTAGAGGTAACTTCATTGTTTATCAAGACCTAAATCGTAAAAAGTCAAAAAAATAAAGGGTGATACATATTATACATGACTAATATGCATTACCCTTTTCCTTCTTGTTCCACAATCGCGCCCGTTTGTGGAATACTGATTAATTAAAAGTAGCATAAAATTTAAAGTAACTTTCATTTAAAACTCCATGTTAATAGAGTTTCATTTTTAAGGGTGTTGATTTGATAAATTCATTCGATTAGAAGGACTTCATCATCCACATGAATTTCACCTGTTTTTACCACCGAAGCATAAACACCAAAATGATTATTTCTTTCCTTTACAACCGTTTTGAGTAACGTCGAATCACTCTCTGCATTATCAGGATCAACAGTAATAATCATGCACCTTTCACAATGTCTTTTTAATTGAATTTCTACTTCTCTTCCTATTTTCATTCGTTTGCCAAACCACTTTTCCTCAATAAATGGGATTTTTTCTCTTAATGTTATAAGTAAATTAGGACGAAAACGTCGTTGATTAACCTCTGCGTTTCCCCATATTTCTGTTAATTTATCTAATGAAGCATCGGTTACTAGTTGAATGTTTTCTTCCTCAACGGCCCCCAAAGGTACATGCGAAGGGGTATATGTAATCGGAGAGATTTTTCGTTCTGATTTGTATTCTATTTCTTTAGTAAGTTCTTCATCCCCCCAATCCATACCCTTTCCTTCAGGTGTCGTTATTTCAACTTTAGGATATTTCTCCATTAACTCTTCTCCTACAAATCTTGCTCTATATCGAACCATTTCTGGGAATTGTGTAATTGTTAAAAATTTTCCTTGTCTTGTATCATCTAAAAAAGCATGACTGCGATCTCCATACAAACCATATTCCATAATTTTAGTTTGATTTACATTCTCCCCATGAAAAGATTTTACAGGATGGCGAACAATTTCCTTAATATGTCCGATTAACATTTCATTCACTCCTTAATAATTTCCCTATTAAAATTATAACAAGAAAATAAGTTAAATCAGCTTTCGCTCCACAAAATGCCCAATACAAAAAAGCGCCTCCTTACTTAAGAATGGCGCCCGATTGTTGAAGATCAAAGGCTGTTGAAGCTGGCTCGTACTTTTTTAATTCTCACACTCGTTGTCGAATAAGAAAAGGTCATTATTACCGTAATCAAAAACGTTCCATAGTTAAATCAGTATTTACGGAAACTGCAGCTTTATTACCATCGGCAGCAGAAATCATTAATGAGGAGGGTCCGGATTTTTCAGTTTCTCCCGCAATATATATATTTTTTTGTGTTGTTCTACCAACACCATCTGTTACAACTGTACCATTTTCTTGTACTTCACACCCCAGCTTCTCAGCAAATTGATTTGGACGATAAAAAGATGGAACAACAAACCCACCTGTTCTGATGATCGTTTCTCCTGATACAAATTCAATTTTTTGTAGATTACCGTCATCACCTATTAAGTTTTTTATCGGCTCCGATTTTACTTTGATACTGCGTTTGTGTAACTCTTGAACTCCTTCTTTAGATAGTTCAACTCCATTTGTTATGACAACTAAATCCTTTGACCAGTTATAAATTAATTTAGCCATATGGAGTGCATGCTCTTCATTTTCTGCCATTACAATTAATGGCTTATCTCTTAGCTCCCAGCCATCACAATACGGGCAACTAAAAAGGCTTTTCCCATAGTAATTTCTTACACTTTGAATTGAAAATACCTCTTGAATACCCGTTGCTAATATAATCTTTTCTGTAACAAATTCCTGACCATCCGTTGATTTAATAATAAATCTTTCATTACCAATATCTTTGATTATTTCAGTAATTGTTGTATTGAAATAAGATACGGATGGATAATTCTCCAATTCTTTTAGCCCTATTTCTTTAAACTCTTGTGGTTTTATCCCATCTCGAGTAATAAATCCATGTGACTCATGTGTGACTCTATTCCTATTCGTTCCATCGTCAAATAATGCAATTTTTCTCCTAGCCCTCCCTAAAGTTAAACTAGCACTTAACCCAGATGGACCTCCACCTATAACGATACAATCAAAAACATTCATTTTTTCATCTCCCTATTTATTTTTTAAATTGTTTTAACAACCATAAAAGACCTTTTATATCTATAATTAAACTAAAAAAATGATATATACATCATTTGGTAATCTGTATCCACGCAATTATCAATGTTAATTTTCATGAATGATAAGCTTAATATTTATCAAATAGTATTGATTTCTAATCTTCCAAATGAACAAGAACTTTTCCGAACCTTCCCCCCATCCTTAACGAGATTTCATCTTCATAAGTTTCACGTAAATATTCTTCAGATTTTCTAAGTAACTTTTCTTCTACTGGAATCCCATATTCAATAAACCATTCTGTTAAATTATCTACTGCGCTATCTAAATCTATTTCACAGTTTTCATCTGTTTTTGAATTAACGTTTGATAAGAATAACCGTTAACATAGAGTAATTGTAAAAGGTATGCCATATCAGAGGAACCTATTTCTCTTGGTTCTAAATCAATAATCGGTAAAAGTTCATCCATTAAGTGATTTTCTTTTGGACCAGCCATCATGCTTATATAGCAAAATTTCTTGGCGAAACTTAATGCTTTCTCCACCATCTCCCAATCCTTCATAGCTGGACACATTGATGCAAAAACAAGATCGTACGATTGATTATGTTTATCTGTTGATATTTCCTCAAAGGGTTTTTGTATCACATTCACTTGAACTGAGTAATTCATAGTGTTTTTTTCTAGCATCATAGACAATTCAGAAGAAGGTTCAATCGCCGTAACATTTGCTCCTTTTTCTGCAAAAGGGATACTGAATATACCAGATGCTGCACCAATATCTAAAACAGAAAGATCCTTAAAGGAAACAACTTGATTTTCAATCCATGTCAAGATTCTATTACTACGTTGTCTACCTTCATGGCTAAAGGAATTTTTATCATATGATATCGCCCACTTTTTGAACTCTTCTGTTTGATAATTCCCCTGGCCTAATCTTTGCATAATTCTTAGAGAAGTGTTTGAATCATTATTCCAAGCAGACTTCCATACTGGATTTTAAATAAATTCTCTTCCATAAAAATCCCTCCTCAATTCGACTACAATTTTAAAGACATTTTATATCCTTAATTGTGGTATAAAGACAACGCTTATTTATATTGTTGCCCTTTTAACAATCAAATCAGCGATTGTTTGTTTTCTTAGTTCTTCTTCCATTTTTTCTTCTGATCTCAACATGACTTTTTGAATTAAGCATTCAGGTCCATGATCAAAATCACACTCAAACAATGAAGACTTCCCCTCAATTGCATAGATAATATCGAGAAAAGAAATGGATTCCCACCCTTGAACTAATGAGTATCCACCATTAGCTCCTGAAGCAGAAGTAACCATGCCTTCTTTAACAAGCTTTGTTAGTATCTTAGATAAATAAGTAGGTGACACTTTTTGCTGTTCTGCTAGCATCTGTACACCAACAGGTTTAGTGGAATTTGACAATGCTAAGTGTAACATCGTGTGAAGAGCGTAATTTGTGGCTTTTGAATACTTCAATGTTTTCATCCTTTCCCAACAATAAGAGACTTCAAGAGTCTGTAATATCCATTATAATTTAGGCGTTTTGATTGTCAAGTTAAAGGTTTCTCAAAATATACATCAATCGTCTTTCTAGTTGTTTTTATCAATAATTCATATTTCTGTTTATCTAAATCGGAAAAACCAATCGCTAGATCCTTACAAGGACTTCCACCGTTACAAGTTAGGCAAGGAGGTTCTTCTGAATAAGGACAGTTGCCATTTATTCTTGCATGGCAACTCCCATATGGATTATCAATTGCATTTAATTTATGATCTCGCCATAGCATTTCGAGTATATCTGTTGGTATTTCATCTTCTGGACTAATTTGTTTCATTTGGCCATGCATATCGAAGCTAAACAAACCCTGTATCATAGCTTCTTCAAAAACTCTTCGCTTGGTACTATCTAATAATTTTGCATACCTGATAGTCATTTCAGGAGAGGCATGAGCTAATAGTTCCTGAACTGTAAGTATGTCAGCTCCACTATTTAACATTTTAACTGCATACGTGTGTCCTGAACTGGTGGAATCTAAAATGATAAATATTGCCATTTTCATCCACTATTCTTCTTGCTTTCGCAATATCGTTACAGTTTTTCACTTATCCAACCGTTCGAAAAGGGACGACCTTTTCTGACTCCTCTATACCTAACAAAAATAAATCGATTTGGGTTGTTTTCTTCATTGCTATTCTTTTTTGATTTGTCTAATAGCACAGCGAGAATATCTGCTAGTTCGTCATCTATTGGTACTGAGTGAACTGGCACATTTGTTTTAAAAATGTCCGTTACTAATTGATATTTTCCATTCAATTTGACTAAACAGTCATGGTTAAGTCTTAAAGTATCTGAAAATCGCAAACCTGTTTTGAATGCTATCCAAATAATCGGTTGTACTTCCTCATGAAGATAACTTAAATTCTCAAATAACTGCTCTAAAACATTATCCGGGATGAAGTTTACTTTTTCTGACCTTCTTTTATATTTTGGTTTATCTTCTGGAAAAATAAGTACTCCAATATCCTTTTCAGGCGCTAAATCCCAATGAACCTCTTGTAATCCCTGAAGAATTTCTTAAATGCTGAAACTGATTTTATGATATGATGCCGTGAATTTGTTACTCTTTGTTTAATCTTTACTTCCTTAATTAGTTTCTCTAGGTATTTTTCAATGTGACGTCTAGTTAACATGACCAAGTTGTTCCAGTCAGGTTCTAATGTAAAAATAAAATCTAGGAACGGAGGGATAAAACTCATATAGTTACTAGCAGAACCCCATGTCAAATCATTTGACAATAATCGACGTTTTAAATAGTGTTTTGTTTCCTCACGGAATCTATGATTTTTAATCACTGTAAAGTCGATTGTAATATGACTTGATGCTTGATTAAAATACACACCATACTCTTTATTCAGATTTTTAGCTTCCCAAATATCCTTTGTATCACAAAGTTAACAAAATAAAAAAAGCTGCCTAAATGACAGCCTTGATCTTCATACGAATAGGTAAGGGTTTGAATTTATCGCTCCCTTTTCCCCTCGTCCACACCAGTACGTGCGACTTTCACCGCATACGGCGTTCCAACTAACCCAATTCAATTTAATCATCAACACTTCTAGGAATCGTAACACCTTCCGTGTCTCAATTCCTCCGTTTCAATAAGTCGGTTCATTCAACTCAAGCATCATGATTTACACCACCCCCGCGGGTAGGCTTTCGTCAGCCGAAATGATACGGTAAATTCTTACGCCTTTTTGCCGAGCTTATAACACTATTATTCTTACTAAATCTAGTGTTAATCGACTCAGAGAGAACCCTTCAAGGCGTTACCCTATCATTTGATTCTTCGATATAATCCTTCAATTCCAACGGAATTGTCTAGTCTTTACCAGAGTGAT
>JAPSKD010000017.1 GCA_031177865.1 Bacillus sp. (in: firmicutes)
ACCGGACAGCCACATATGCATCGTTATTACGGATGATTACATGGGCTTGGCCCACTTCTCCTAAACGTTCTACATTGTTTGAGGCACGAGTTGAAACTCTTAAATTTTGGTTCGAAACATTTCTTCCTGTTACACCATTGTTATCATTGTTTCTAACGTTATTTACCCCTAAGTTTCCAGCGTTGTTATCCCCGCCTGCATTTTGATTATCTCCGGCACAACCAGTTAAACCGATGAGAGTAGAGGTTAAAACGAAAGTAATCAAGCCTTTTTTCAAGTAATGTCAACTCCTCAAAAAAATTATCTTACACATATATCGTGGCTTCTTTAAGTGGAAATATTCGGGATGAGAGATGACAAATAATAGCTTAAAAGGAAAAATCGCTGATTTGTCCCTTTTAAATGAAAATTGACAAGTATTTAAATTTTTCGTGAATTATCCAAAGTTCAGTTAATTCCGTATATATCTCATCATCAAACTAGATAATATAACTAGTAATGAATGCGGAAATGTTAGGACTAGAACAAGGTTTATTTTCGTTACCAACTCTCGGAAAGTGAATTTATCACATGGCATACACCAACGGGGGAACTCCAATTACTTTACAGGTAGGCCACTTAATTCAGGCAGCTTCCCAACATGGATATACCTCACCACAAACCATCAAATATAGTGAAGAATTGGTTAATCTCCTAAATCTCTATTCTAAGAAACAAAAATAACAGCCTCTATTCACACATAGAGGCTTAATTTATGTTGAAATTGTTACAAATTTTAATATTTTGTTCATAATTTGGTAACAATCTTTGGACATCCTATCATCGTAATACCAAACTATTCTTAGGAGGAATATACAAGATGAGAAAGATGTACATATCATTTGCCATTGCCTTATTGTTTGGACTTTTCGGTTCAGTCCAGACCTATGCTGCAGCGGAGGGAAAATCAGAAGTCCATGGTCGTGGTCATTTTAAGCACAATCCTGAGTTTATTAAAAAGAAGGCAGAATCACTGGGGATTGAAACAGAAGGAAAAGACACAGAGACCATTGCAAAAGAAGTAAGAGAAGTAATCATTAAACAAAAGGCTAAGGAACTGGGGATCGACAGCAATGGTAAAGACCTTGACGCTTTAGCGAAGGAAGTATGGGAAACAGAAATTAAAAAGGATGCAAAAGAGTTGGGAATCGCGACTGAAGGCAAAGATCTACATGGTCTAGCTAGAGAAGTCCATGAAACCCAAATTAAAAAAGATGCAAAAGAGCTGGGGATTTCTACTGAGAATAAGGATCTACACACCATAGCCCACGAAGTCCGGGAAAAAAGGATATTCCAAGCAGCAGAGAAGTTGGGAATAGCAACAGAAAATAAATCTGCTGACGAACTTTTTAAAGAAATCATGACAAACCATGCAGATAAAGTAAAGGAACTAAATCTATTTCCTCATAAAGGTGGAAATTTACATTTCTTTTACAAGTCAAAAGAAAATTAACTCGAGTAAAAATAGGGTAGCTAGTTGGCTACCCTATTTTTTAGGCAGTGTTAAAGCAGATTGTTATTTTGCACGCTGTTGATTGGATCGGAAATCAACAGCCCTATTTAACACAGCCTTATAAAAACAAATGCACCGTCAAAAAATAGCCGCTAAAGGTTCTAAGTCTATTACAGTATTATTAATATTTTATTCATATCTTGCCGGTATCATGGATTTAACACAGAAAGTTAAACCAATGAGGAGGCTATTAAAATGACTGATTTTAATAGATATAATACAAATTTATTTGAAGAAACTGCAAAAACAGCAAAACCTAAAAAATGGCGGGGAGTATTAGCAACCGTGAGTGCTGGTATTATTGGTTCCATGCTAACCATGGCTATCATTCCCTATTCTGACAAAATAGAAAACTTGTATTCTACCGTTGAACAAAAAATTACAAATCAAACAGAAAGCGGCAGCAGTAATAACACAGACCAAGTAATAGCAAAGCAAACTTCAACAACTAATCTATCTGATACTTCAGGTTCCATGGCAGACATGGTAGAGGAAGCTTCCAAAGCTATTGTAAGTATTGTAAATAAACAAACACAAGGTAACTATAATACAAATGCTAGTAGTTCCGAAGCGGCTGAAAGTGGCAGTGGAACAGGGGTTGTTTTTAAGATTGATGATGACAGTGCTTATATTGTGACAAACAATCATGTAATTGAAAATGCGGCTGAGCTTGAAATCACTGTTTATGGTGGGGAGAAGACCACTGCTGAAGTGATAGGAGCAGATCCACTTACTGACTTAGCACTATTAAAAATTGACGCAAAATATGCCACAACTAAATTGGATTTTGGCGATTCTAGTATTCTAAGAGCAGGTGAATCGGTTTTAGCCATTGGAAACCCGCTTGGTCTAGAGTTTTCCAACACGGTAACACAAGGGATTGTGAGTGCTGTTAACCGGACTGTTGCAGTTTCTACTTCTGCTGGAGAATGGGATTTAAATGTCATTCAGACCGATGCTGCAATTAATCCTGGAAATAGTGGCGGAGCACTAATCAATACTTCTGGTCAGGTAATCGGTATTAATAGTTTAAAAATCTCAGAGGATGGGGTAGAGGGATTAGGATTTGCTATTCCAAGTAATGATTTGATCCCAATCATTAATGAAATCATGGAAACGGGACAAGTGGAACGCCCTTATATAGGAATTGGATTAGCGAATTTAGAAGAAGTACCTTCGATGTACTTGCAAAATCTCCCTCAAAATATTGAAGGCGGAGCAATGGTAACAAATATTGATTCGAATTCAGCTGCTGCTCAAGCAGGCCTTAAAGTACAAGATATTATTACATCTATTAATGATAAGACGATAACAAGTTCTGATAACTTAAGAAAATACCTATATTCTGAGCTCGGAATAGGTGATCAGGTGTCCCTTGATGTGTACCGTGGAGGTGAAAAAATCACAATCGAACTAACACTAACAAGCAGTAATTCTAAGAAATAGTTTATAAAATTGTAGGAAGCTTTACCGAGCTTCCTTTTTATACGTATAAGGAAGGAGGGCAAGAATGATAGAGAAGAAGCGAAACAAACTACTCTATATTCGGATAAGGATTCTATTCATTATTGTCATTTTACTATTTTCAATATTGATTATTAGGCTGGGTGAAATACAAATTGTTCAAGGGAAAGAATATAGAGCGGAGAGTCAAAAAACTACCAAAACCGTCTATTCTTGGAATACCCCCCGTGGGAAAATCTATGATCGGAATGGAAATGTGTTAGTTGAAAACGAGCCTATTTACACGTTAACCTACACAAATCCTTCAAACGACTATTCCCAGCAGGACAAATTAGATTTAGCCAAGACGTTAGCTGGAATCATTACGATGACAACAGAAAAAGTAACAGAGCGGGATAAAAAAGATTACTGGATCTTAACAAGAAAACAGGAAGCCTATGCAAAATTAACGAGCGAAGAACAAAAGAACCTAGATGATGGTGAAGAATATCAACTAATTCTGAAGCGAATTACGGAACAAGAATTAGCAAGTATTCCGGCTGATGAAATGGAAGTACTGGCAATTAAAAGAGAAATGGATGTAGACTCTTCTTCAGCAAATCGAATCAAATCTGGATTAACAGTAGAAGAAATTGCCATTGTGAATGAGCGTTTAGAGGAACTTCCTGGAGTAGAGGTGAAAATTGATTCCGAACGTAAATACGTTTATGGAGATACCCTTCGCCAGTTATTTGGCAATGTAGGACAAATTCCCGTAGAAGAAGCAGAATCGTATAAAAGTGATGGGTATGCATTGAGTGATTTGGTTGGAACCAGCTTTCTTGAACAGCAATACGAAGAAGTACTGCGTGGAACAAAAGAAAAACAAACCTATGTTGAAGATTTAACTGGTGCCATCTCTGACGTAAAGCTGACTCCCGGGGAACCCGGAAAAGATTTGATTTTGACCATTGATTTGAATCTTCAACAAGAGGTGGAAAAAGTCATCGAAGAAGAATTAAGAAGGGACGAAGGTGCAACTAGTGCGTACGTGGTAATGAGCAATCCTACTACAGGTGAAATATTAGCAATTGTAGGGAAAAAGGAATCTGATAATAAAATCGCAAATGAATTATATGGTGCATTTTATAACTCTTATGCAATGGGGTCAACTGTAAAAGGAGCAACGGTGTTAACTGGGTATAAAACAGGTGTAATCTCACCTGGGGATACATTCGTCGATTCTCCCATAAAAATTAGTGGAACACCTATTAAAAAATCTTACGTAAACATGGGGACTATCAATGATATAACCGCACTTGAACGGTCATCCAATGTTTATATGTTTCATATTGCGATGAGAATTGGAGATTATGATTATGCTAAAAAATTAGGTTTTAAAAATCCAGAAAAAGCTTATGAGATGATGAGAAAGTACTTTGGTCAATTTGGCCTTGGAGTAAAAACAGAAATTGATTTACCTGATGAAGCAACAGGTTATAATGGCGGAGTGCAAAAATTAGGAAATTTAATGGATTTGGCCATTGGCCAATTTGATACGTACACTCCTCTTCAACTAGTTCAATATGTATCTACTATCGCCAATGATGGTAAGAGAGTTCAACCTCATTTCCTTAAGGAAGTGCGTGAACCAAGTAATGAGAGCGGTAAGGCTGGAGAAGTAATAGAAGAATTCCAAACCAATGTATTAAACACCGTTGATATGGACCTTTCCTATATAGAACGGGTTCAGAATGGATTTCATCGCGTTATGAACGGAAATCAGGGAACCGCAACATCTGCCTTCAAGAGTGCCGTCTATGATCCTGCCGGAAAAACGGGTACAGCTCAAGTTTCTGATGGAAATGGAGGCTACAACTATAATTTAACCTTAGTCGGGTATGCTCCATATGAAAATCCGGAGGTTGCCATTTCAGTCGTCGTTCCAAATGTGGAAAATGACAGTAGTGCTATAAATAAATCAATTGGAAGAAAGATTCTCGATTATTATTTTCAGAATAAGTAAAAGAATGAAAGAGCTGCTCCGAATTTAGAGCAGCTCTTTCCACGTGTTTTATTTACCTTTTTATTTTCACAGAAGGGATATCTTTTTTCATGAACGGTAATTTTAATAAAGGAATAAAAGAGCTTGACCTAAAAAACTACTCATTTCCAGAAAAGGGGAATTAACATTAACGGAGGAAAAGAAATGAAAAAAAAAGTAACGATTATAGGCGGAGCAGGGACAATTGGAACAATTTTATACAAAGGGCTCCGTGACAAATATGAAATTATCATTCTTGATAAAAATGTTGCTGAACAGTCAACGGAGTTTGTAAAGGTGGATGCAACGAATTTTGACACCCTGTTACACAGCATTCCAAAAGATTCGGATGCCCTTATTAATTTACTCACCATAAAAACTGAAAATGATTTAAAGGATATCCAGAACTTTCATAGCATGACCAATATCCATTTTGTATGTTCTTTCTATGTGTTGCACGCAGCAATTACCTTAGGAATTCCGAAAGTTGTCTATGCAAGCAGCAATCATACAACAGATTACTATGAGAATAACGGGTTTTCATCTTTAGGGAGAGAAATCAATACCAGTGATTATCCTCATTCCTGTGGACTCTACGGGGTATTAAAATTTGCCTCTGAAAATATCGGTCAATTATTTGCTCGACAGACTGACCATCTTTCAATCATTAATTTACGGATTGGAAGTGTTCATCCTGATGAACAAAAGGCAGTAAAAGAAGATGATCGTCTTCTCCGAACGATATTATCCCATAAAGATACAGTACAGCTTTTTGATTTGGCACTTCAATCAACTGTTAAGTATGGAACATATTATGGGGTTTCTGATAATCCTGGTAAACCATGGTCCACTGAAAGTGCTTTTAAAGAGCTGGGCTATATTTCACAAGAAAATTCAGTGGAAATATTAAAAAGAGGTAACCCCTTTATGTAGGCAGTCTGCGTATAAAAGGAGAATGACAATATAAATGTTAACGTTAACAATTTTTATTTACATTATTTCATGAAGCTGTTAGACTTTAATTACAAAAGATTGTTAACGTTAACAAAAAATAGGTGGTGCAAAATGAAAAAATTTATGGATGAAAATTTTTTGCTGATGAATAAGACCGCTATCTCCTTATTCCATGATTACGCAAAAGATATGCCAATTATTGATTACCATTGCCATTTAAGTCCGAAAGAAATCTATGAAAATAAGAAATTTAAAAATATTACGGAAGCCTGGTTGTATGGTGATCATTATAAATGGAGGGCAATGAGAGCAAATGGAATTTCAGAAGAATATATAACCGGCAATGCAAGTGACTATGAGAAATTCCTTGCATGGGCTAGGACCGTACCCATGACAATAGGAAATCCGTTATACAATTGGACGCATTTAGAATTACAGCGGTTCTTCGGTATCTATGATGTATTAAATGAACAAAGTGCACCATTAATCTGGGAAAAAGTAAATAGAAAACTAAACGAAGAAAGCTTTCGTGTAAGGAATTTGATTGAAAAATCAAAAGTCAAAGTGGTTTGTACAACCGATGACCCTGTCGATAGCCTTGAATACCATCTAAAGTTACGAGAAGAAAATGACTATCCAGTAAGTGTTGTACCCGGTTTTAGACCAGATAAAGGGTTAGAAATAAACCGAGAAGGCTTCATTGACTGGGTGGCTAAGCTTGCAGAAGTTGCAGAAATTGATATAAATAATTATGAAGATTATCTTGCTGCACTTGAATCACGCGTCCATTTTTTCCATTCAGTCGGCGGCAGGGTATCGGATCATGCCTTAGATTCTATGGTATATGAAGAAACTAGCTTTGAAGAAGTGGGTGAGGTTTTTGCTAAAAGATTATCCGGCAGCGGTGTTTCTCTCGAAGCAGAAAAGAAGTTCAAAACGTTCACATTAACCTATCTTGGCAAGCTTTACGCCGAACTGGACTGGGCGATGCAGTTCCATATTAATGCCCACCGAAACAATAATACAAGGATGTTCAAGATTCTCGGTCCTGACACAGGATATGATTCTATCAATGATGATCAGATTGCAAAGCCGTTAGTAAAAATTTTGGACTCGTTGGAGCAGGAAAACATGCTCCCTAAGACGATTATTTATTCATTGAACCCAGGAGATAATGTTGTAATCGCAAGCATCATTAATAGCTTTCAAGACGGCAAGACTCCAGGCAAAATTCAATTCGGTACAGCATGGTGGTTCAACGATACAAAAGAGGGCATGCTTGAACAGATGAAGGCATTGTCCACCGTTGGGCTGTTCAGCCGTTTTATCGGTATGCTTACTGATTCAAGAAGTTTTCTATCCTATACAAGACATGAATATTTCCGAAGATTGGTTTGCAATTTAATTGGCGAATGGGTAGAAGAGGGCGAGGTTCCCAATGATATGGAATTGCTAGGACCGATTGTTCAGGGAATTTCCTATTATAACGCCAAAAATTACTTTGATTTTCAGGAAACAAAAAACAGTTAAGCACATCTATTAAAGCAGTAACAAAAAAGTTTTTTAGCTGGAGAGGCAACATGGATAAGGTATAATGAACGTATTATTTCCCTGCAAAAGGTAGGTTAAGACGATGGTTACAATAAAAGATATTGCAAAATTGGCCAATGTATCGCATACAACAGTATCAAGGGCACTGAATAATAGTCCCCTTATCAAAGAGCCTACAAGGAGGAAAATCCTTGAAATTGCCTCCCAGCTAAATTATACCCCTAATTACAATGCTAAAAGCCTGGCCATGCAAAAGTCGCATACCATTGGTTTATTTTTAACAAGCATAAGCAATGGAACATCAGCAAGCTTCCTTGCAGACACAATTAAGGGAGTAAACAGTACCATCAGCCAAGAATATAACTTATTTATTCGTGGTATCGATGATTATCAGGATTTTTCAAGTATCAATCCGCAAAGATTTGACGGAATTATAGTGATGAGCCAAAGTGTACGGGATCACTCTTTTATTTATCATGTACTGCAAAAGGAAATTCCTCTTGTTGTCCTGAACAGAGAAATTGAGGAAGATTACATAATGAACATTCTATCTAACGATACAGAGGGTTCAAGACAAGCTGTCCAGTATTTGATTGATTGCGGACATACAGACATCGCAGTCATTGAAGGAATTCCAACCTTTAAATCTACGCAATCGCGTAAGGACGGTTATCTTACTGCGCTGATTGAAAATAGCATTTCGATTAAACCGGAGTATTCCGTGAGCGGAAATTATGATATGGAAAGCGGTTACCGGGGAATGGAAAAATTACTTACTTTGAAAAAGCCCCCGACAGCCGTTTTTTGTTCCAATGACGATATGGCCATTGGTGCAATGAATGCCGTGTTTGCTAGTGGATTGAATGTCCCGAATGACATTTCCATTATTGGATTTGATGACATTGGTTTTGCTCAATATACAACACCAAAGCTAACAACGGTAAAACGGCCAGTTGAAAAAATCAGTGTACTAGGTGCGGAAAAAATCCTTTCACTCGTAACAGGCCAAGAAGAAAAAATAGCCAAAGTTTTTGCCAATACAGAATTAATCATTAGAGATTCTGTTAAGAAGAAAGGTTAGTAATACCTTTCTTTTTGAACAAAAATGTTAACGTGTGCATTTTACAAAGGGGGAAGAATGGTGCAAAGACTTAGTAAACAAATTTATCAGGACTATACCTCATATCCCGAGAAGGTGCTACAGTTTGGGGAAGGGAATTTTTTAAGAGGGTTTATTGACTGGCAATTCCAAGTTCTTAATGAAAAGACCGATTTCAATGGGAGTGTAGTTGTTGTCCAGCCGCGAGGTAATAACAAAATTGAAAGGCTAAATAAACAAGATGGACTGTTCACACTTTACTTACAGGGCATAAAAGATGGCCAATTAGTAAATCAGCATCAGGTGATTGAGTCAATCAGTAGAGGTATTAATCTATTTACCAATTATCCGGACTATATCAAACTTGCAGGGAAAGAAACTCTCCGGTTTATTGTTTCAAATACAACAGAAGCTGGAATTGTATTTGACCCGACAGATCAGCTGGAGGATCGGCCGCAAAAGAGTTTTCCAGGGAAGCTGACCGCTTTCCTCTATCACCGTTTCAAGGCGTTTGCCGGCGATGAGAAGCGTGGCTGCATTATTATACCATGTGAACTAATTGAAAAAAACGGGGAAAAGCTCAGGGAAATGGTATTGCAATATGCAAGCTCCTGGAACCTTGAGGCTGAATTTATTGAATGGATAAAGAACGCAAATACCTTTTGTTCAAGCCTTGTCGACCGAATCGTACCAGGATTTCCAACCGATTCCTATAAAGAAAAAACCGAACAACTTGGATATGAAGATGAATTGATGGTGGTAGGGGAGCCGTATCACCTTTGGGTCATTGAGGGACCGGAATGGATAAAAAATGAGTTGAAAGTGGAAGGGACAGGGCTAAACACACTGATTGTCGATGATTTAACTCCTTACAGGATCCAAA
The DNA here is from genome assembly GCA_031177865.1 of Bacillus sp. (in: firmicutes). Lineage (GTDB taxonomy): Bacteria > Bacillota > Bacilli > Bacillales > Cytobacillaceae > Neobacillus. The sequence goes on from JAPSKD010000017.1 coordinate 9,527, forward strand.
AAGTCCGGATTTTAAACGGCACACATACAGCGATGACTCCGGTTGCTTATCTTTACGGTTTAAACACAGTGGAAGAAAGTGTAAATAATGATGAAGTAGGCTTGTTTATAAAAGAAATCATTACAGAAGAAATAATCCCCACTTTAGAGGAGAGCAAATCAGAGCTAGCAAGCTATGCAAATGATGTGATTAGCCGTTTTGCTAATCCGTATATCAAGCATTATTTAATGAGTATTGCATTAAACTCTATTTCTAAATTTCAGACTAGAAACATGCCGGCATTATTAGATCATGTTGAAAAATATAATAGCCTGCCACAACGGATGGTATTTTCACTTAGCTGCCTGCTTTATTTTTATCGGGGAATTCGAGGGAATGACGTCATAGATCTACAAGATGATCCAGAAATTGTACAATTCTTTAAAACTCAGTGGGAAAAATTTGAACAACAAGAACTAACAATGGCAGAACTAGTGAACAAGATTTTGGCGGAGCGATGGTTATGGGGGATGGATTTGACCTCTATTCCAAATCTTGAAAGTACCGTCAGTACAAACCTCCGTACTATCTATCAAAGGGGAGTTAAGGAAGCTCTTAAAGAATTGTTTGAAACATCCATATAGTAGGAGGCCGCTAAAAATGAAGGATTTTCTTCAAATTACTGACAACGATAATATTATTCTAGCACTGAGAAACTTTAAGAAAAATGAAATCATCCATCTTAATGGCAAGAATATTCAACTAAAAGAAGATATCAGCCGTGGTCATAAAATAGCGATAAAAGATATTTACGTCAATGACCATATTATTAAATATGGCTATCCAATCGGGCATGCGCTGGGTATGATTGCACCTGGTGAACATGTTCATACTCATAACACAAAAACGAATCTATCAGGAACACAGGAATACCAATATGTGTTTAAGGAATCTCAGAATCTATATAAAAATGAAAATCGTACATTTCAGGGATACCGTCGGGACGATGGTAATGTTGGAGTTCGGAATGAATTATGGATTGTACCTACAGTTGGCTGTGTGAACGGGATTGCGGAGAAAATTATTAAGCGGTTTGAGCGTCAAGTCGGTGACATTAGCCCGTTTGACAATGTACTTGTGTTAAAACATAACTATGGATGTTCTCAGCTAGGTGATGACCATGAAACCACAAAGCAAATGCTGATCAATGCAGTAAAGCATCCCAATGCTGGCGGTGTTCTGGTTTTAGGTCTTGGCTGTGAGAATAATGAGCTGCCAGAGTTTAAAAAAGCGTTGGGTGAAGTCAATGAGGAGAGAGTGAAATTCCTGATTTCCCAAAATGTTACCGATGAAATCGAGGAAGGCTTTAAACTGGTCATGGAGATCTATGAAAATGCTAAAAATGACAAAAGGGAGACTGTTCCGCTTTCAGAATTGAAAATTGGTTTAAAATGTGGTGGTTCCGATGGTTTTTCTGGTATAACTGCCAATCCACTTCTTGGTAAATTCTCTGATTATTTAATTGCACAAGGAGGAACTACCGTCCTCACTGAAGTCCCGGAAATGTTTGGGGCTGAAACGATCTTAATGGAACGTGCCCAAGATGAAAAGGTTTTTGAAAAGATTGTAGACCTAATTAATGATTTCAAGGAATATTTTTTGCGTCATAATCAACCTGTTTATGAAAACCCTTCCCCAGGGAACAAAGCTGGAGGTATTACGACACTTGAAGACAAATCCCTTGGGTGCACGCAAAAAGCAGGAACGAGCACCATTGTCGATGTCTTAAAATATGGCGAAACACTTAAGACAAAAGGATTAAACCTCTTAAGTGCCCCGGGAAATGACCTCATTGCTTCAACGGCGCTTGCGGCAGCAGGCTGTCAGATAGTTTTGTTTACGACTGGCAGGGGAACTCCGTTCGGAACCTTTGTTCCGACGATGAAGATTTCAACTAACACACAAATCTATGAAACAAAGCCACATTGGATTGACTTTAATGCCGGGACCTTGCTGGATGATGGAGTAATGCCAGAACAAGTGTTGAATGATTTTGTGGAATATATTGTTCAAGTGGCAAGCGGCGAGTTTGTCAATAATGAGAAAAATGACTTTAGAGAGATATCGATTTTTAAGAGTGGAGTTACCTTATAATCAGAGACTTATAATCCCTTTTGAGCAGACGGTGATACAGTCCTGCAAAAGGGATTTTTTTGTTGCGAAAAACAACAGGTAAAAAAGATGCCAGGTATATTTACCTTAGCATCTAGGTACTCCTATTAATCCCTTTGCTCAATGGCTACATTTGTAATTGCTTTAACTCATAAAACTTCCCTTTCGTGTACATTAATTCATCGTAGGTACCGAATTCTACACAACGCCCATTTTCGATCACAGCTATTTTATCTGCATTGCGAATAGTCGAAAGACGGTGAGCTACGATAAAAGTAGTCCGGCCATGACATAAAGTATTTAAGGCTTCTTGAATTTTTTTCTCTGAATGGCTATCTAATGCAGAAGTGGCTTCATCTAAAATAATGACCTTTGGGTTCCGAATTAAGGCTCTTGCAATCGATACCCTTTGCCTCTGACCACCGGAAAGTTTATCCCCATGTTCTCCGATCTTCGTGTTCAATCCATCAGGAAACTTCTGAATGACATCCCAGAGGTTTGCAGCTAATAAAACCCTTTTTAGTTCTTCGTCTGTAACAGATGGCATCCCGTAAGTTATATTTTGTAGAATGGTTCCGGAGAATAATATGGTTGACTGAGGGACTACGGCTAGATGATGTCGAAAGGATCGTAAATCGATGGAGGATATATCATGACCATCTAAAAGAATTTTTCCTTCAGTAGGTTGAATAAACCCAATGAGTAAATTTAGGATAGTTGATTTGCCCGAACCTGATTCCCCGACAAAAGCCACTGTTTCTCCTTGTTTAACCTCTACGTTAATATCTTGGAGGATCATTTGATCACTCTTAGGATAGCGGTAACAAACCTGTTGTAAGGAAAAGTTTCCATCTACTTGTTTAATTTTTGGTTTGTTTTCATGATGTTCTACTTCACCAGCTGTTAAAATTTCGCCAATCGAATTGACCGATTCCAGGCCCTTAGCGATAGTGGGTATTAAGGTTATCATACTAGAAACCGCATTTACTACTGTTGTAAAGTACGTTTGATACATGACCACTTCCCCTGGAGTAATGGAACCACGTAATGCCAAAATTCCCGTGAAAACTAAACAAATAATTTGAAAAACTTGAAAACTAGCCCAACTGACAGAACCAAACAATGATTGAATGATGTCTAATTGAAATCCTTTTGTTAATATTTGTTGGAATCGGTGATTTAAACGACGCACCTCTTGAGTCTCTAACGCATGGGCGCGAGCAATGGGTACTAATTCGATCATTTCAATCACACGTGCAGAGGTTTCTTCCATTTCTTGACGAAATTCAGAATTTGAGGTTTTGATTTTTTTTCGGAAGATCACAATGATAAGAGCTGAAATCGGTACAGTTAAGATGAAAAATAGAAATACTGTAGGACTGTTATATAACGTAATGGCTAAGGCAACGACTAGATTGACAAGAATATTTAAACTACTTACAAACACTTGTGAGGAAAGCGTTTGGACAGCTTCTACGTCTCGCATAATCTTAGATTGAAGCCTGCCAGACTGCATCTCCTTTTGATAGGGAATCGAAAGTTCTTGGAGCTTCTTAATAAGAGAGGCACGTAAACCTGATTCGACACTTCGAATAGCGTAACTATGCAGTTTAGTATGATAATAATTGGTTACGATGTTTTGCAGTACCAAAATAAACATAACGATGGCATTAAGATAAATCGTTCGAATGCCGCCGCCATCCTGTATGGTAGCAGCATTAATCACATTCGCAATGGCGATGGGCATCACCCAAGCAGGGATATGTTTAATGATAAAAAACACAGCTGAATAAAATATTCGTAAGTAGTTTCCTTTATATAATCCTACTAGTACTTTGAAGGAATTTTTCTGATTTTTGTTATAGATTTGCTGTATAAATGACTCTTCCATTGATTCAACTCCCTATAAAGGCTTAGAAATATAGTCGTACACTATTTAAGTAGATTCCATAGAGGTAAATTACTTTGTTGAATTGCTTGAATAATCAATTGAGCCACTTTTCTTGCACCCTCTTCATTGAAGTGGGTGTTGTCTATAATCCCCTCAGGATAGTTTTCGAATTGGCCCGGAGGTAAATGCAAGTAGTATTTTTTTGACTTCTCATTGCCGATTTTCCCCATAAATTCGGTGGTAATTTTATGTATGTCTAAAACAGGTACATGGTATTTTTCTGCAAATTGAATCATGGCTTGAGGAAAATCTCCAACTGACATGCTATCAATTTTGTCATCTTCAAACTTTCGGCGAGTGACGGATGTTAATAATAGTGGATAGGCATTTTTTTGATAAGCGACCTGAATGAATTGGTAGAGATTATCTTGATAGTCACCATAAGGGTGCGTTCCGCGTTCAGGATCTTCTATTTTTTGATCATTGTGACCAAATTGGATGATTAAGTAATCTCCGGGTTGAATACTTTTCTCGATTTTAGCTAAATGACCCTCGTTTATGAATGATTTTGTGCTACGGCCATTAATGGCGCGATTTTCAATCTTTACATTCTCTTTAAAGTACGCTTGAAATGCTTCTCCCCAGCCCGTTTCTGGCCTCTTTTCTGGTAGTTTTATAGCAGCTGTGGAATCTCCTGCTATATAAATGGTTATTTGATTCTCCATTTGATTTGCTCCCATTTATTAAATTTCTTATTAATTGTTGCTAAAATCATATGTACACGTTAACATTTTTATGTTAAAACAAAAATAGAACCTATTTTCTTTCATGTTGGCTTCTATAAATGAGGATATGGTTAAATTTCGAAGAGGAATGTTAACGTTAACATTGTATAATCTAATGGTTTTAGTGTCAATGCATATCATGTACAAAGATAAAATGCTAAGTTACATAGTCTTGTAAATATGGAAATTGTAGTTTATTATTACGTAAGCGTTATCAAATTTTTGAAAATTTAATTTTTTGAGATATAGTGGAAAACAGTTAACGAAGGAGTGAAATTATTGAGAAAAGCAAGAGTATTTTACAAGCTGTTTATCCCGTTTTTCTTAGTAGGTATAGGGCTTGTCATTGGATTTAGCATTTTTATCTATAATTCCACTTATACTTCCGTTGAGGAAAGTTTCTTAAAGGATAAGAAAAATTATACAAAACAAATTCTTCACAATGTTGAACAAAAAGTAAGAACAATCGAGTACGGATATACAGCTTACAGTGCAACTTCCAATTTTGAAGAGATCTTTAGGAATCCTTTGTCAGGTAAAGATTTTGATATATACCGGGATATTAAAAAAGAGATGAGTTACATAGAAATGATGGGGATAGAAGGCAGTAACAATAGTTTAGTAAGCTTGGAAGGGAACTGGGGAATCATTAACGGTTCTTTGAAAACGTTAACAGCGGAGGAAGTTACCGGATACAAAAGTACATATATTAACAATAACAACAATAGCCTTTTTTGGAAGCCAATAAAATCTGGAATCGAAATGGTTATGACTTTACCAATGTATAAGAGGGAAAAGTTCGCTTTAGGAATATCCTATATTCCTAGAAGAAGTATTGAACAGATTATAGGTGACCAAAACAATATAGTAGAAATTTATAATAAAAAAAATCAATTACTTTACTCTAGCATGATGAAGGATCGTGAAGTGAAAAATGGTAGTTTTCAAGATTTTAAAGCAGTCGCTAACGAAAGTGGGCAGAACGCCAATGTTTTAGAAACAGATGATGGAAAGAAATATGTTTATATGCAATCTGATTATAATCGTTGGCTTTATGTAGTGGAAATTGATGAAAATGAGATTGGCAGTATTATTCATAATACGAGAGTGGGTCTATTTATTGTATCAGCCCTATTAATTTTTTTGGTTGGAATTATTTCATATGCGTTGGCGGTATCATACACACGACCGATAAAGAAAATTCAAGAAAAACTGGACATTCAGGGAGTACATAAAAAACAAAATGAACTTTCCTTTTTGGCTGATTCTATCGATAAAATTGTTGGACAAAACGAACTGTTAACAGCTAGCCTGTCTATTCAGAAACCTCAATTGGAGACATTATTTGTTCTAAGTTTATTTAGAAAACGAATCTCTGAAATCGATGTGATGAATCGTTTAGAGCAATTTGGCTACCATTTTGATGAGGAAAAGGTGTTTTATACAGGTTTGATTCAAATTGACAACATTGATCATCAACAAGTAGGAGATAAAAATCTATTATTATTGGCAATTAATAATATCGTGGGAGAAATTGTCCCTAAGGATGAACGTTTAAATCCGATAGTTTTAAATGATGAAATGCAGGCTACAATCTTTATCTTAGATAAAAGCGACCAAGAACCTGAGCGTCGGATCATGAAGTACTACGAGGAAACCCAAGCCGCGGTGAAAAAATCGCTGAATATTATCATTAGTGTTGGTATTAGCCCAATCTATGAAACTTTAATAGATAGTAAAAAAGCGGTAGATTTAGCAAAGGAATCGCTTCATTACCGAGTAAATGTTGGACAAGAGTCGATTATTTTCTATAATGATATCTCTTCGATGTTAAATGATGCGTCTATTTCCAAATTCCCAGTCGAATTACTTAATGAGTTATTGAATGCTATTCGTTCTGGTCATGAGGAAGACGTGATGCACATGGTCGACCTGCTTGTTGAAGAAATCTTTCGTTTAAATAAAAATCCTATTAGCTTAGGAGTTACCTTAATACGAGTAATAAATGAGCTTGTACAATTAGGACAACTATTAGGTGCTGAATCAAAAATCTTTGAAAATATAAAGAAATTGTACCAAGCAGCTATGAATGCCTATTATCCAGAAAAAATTAAGGAAATGTTAATTAACGATTTAATTAAACCCGTTATTATTAGTACACACGATAAGACAGAAAGAGGATTTAAATCCTTGTCAGAAAAAATCGTTTATATTGTACAAACGGAATATGATCAGGAAATTTCCCTGGATATTATTGCAGACCGATTGCATTACAATCCTAATTATTTAAGCAATGTATTCAAAAAAGAGTATGGGGAGAATTTTGTAGACTATCTAATGAATTATCGTCTACAAATGGCACAAACCTTGTTAAAGGACACCGATTTAGCTATTAAAGAAATTGCTGAACGCTTGCAATATCGGAACTCTCAAAACTTTATTCGTTTCTTCAAGAAAAAATTAGGAATGACCCCAGGGGATTATCGTAAAGAATATATGCATTAAGATCGGAGAACAAAAAAGCTTCTGCAGCAGCAGAAGCTTTTTTAGATAAAGGTAAGGATAATTTTTGTGTTGCACATCGCTTGATTGGAGCGGAAGGTGCGAGACTCCTGCGGGAGTACAGGGCAGGGGAGACCCCGCAGGCACTTAAGCGCCGAGGAGGCTCCCCGGAACACCCAAAGTGCGCGAAACACCTGGAGCAGAAATCAGCAGACAACTGATTGTGAAGTATTTCATCCTTTTACAGATCCAACTAATGCCCCTTTGACGAAGTATTTTTGAACAAATGGGTAGGCAATTAACATTGGAACCGTAGCGATTACAATGACAGCCATTTTAATCGTTTGGGCAGGCGGTACTACATCTACTGAAGATCCTTCGGCTTGCATACCACTAGAGACAATGACAATTTGACGTAGTAATACTTGTATCGGCCACTTGGCAGAATCATTAATGTATAGTATTGCGGTCATATACGTATTCCAATAGGTCACGGCATAGAACAAGGAAATAGTCGCGATCGATGGTAGTGCCAGCGGCAGCATGATTTTAACGAAGACACCAAAATCTGTGCAGCCATCCATTTTTGCGGATTCTTCTAAGCTATCAGGTAAGGCTTGGAAAAAGTTTCTCATGATAATTAAGTTGAACGCGTTAATTGCAACCGGTAAGATTAACGACCAATAAGAATCAATTAAACCGACAGATTTAACAACTAAGAAGGTTGGAATCATGCCGCCACTGAACAGCATAGAGAAAACAACAATAAAATTAATCGAATTTCTCCCCACTAAATATCTTCTTGATAAGCCGTATGCCATGAAAGCAGTTAGAACCATACTAACTAAAGTACCGATACCGGTTACTCCAATCGAAACTGCTAATGACTTAAAGAGGGTAGGGGTTGATAAGATATAGCGATAGGCATCCAAAGAAAAAGTACGTGGAAATAGAATAAACTTTCTTGCTACCACTTCCTGAGTAGATGCAAATGAACTTGCTATCACATTGACAAATGGAAGAAAACAGATAAGTGCAATCAAAATTAGAATAGTTCCATTAATAATGGGAAAGGCTAGACCTCCTTTGTTTCTTTTATTCTTTTTCGTTTTCTTCATGTAAATCCTCCTCGCTTCAAAATAATAAGCCATTTATCTTTTAGTAAGATAAGCCAACCTTATCATTCGATCCAAATTCCGTATATAATCAATATCCCACTATTGATTTAACAGCAACGAGAACGCTTTCATGCTGAAAAATTCACAAGATAAACGGATAATCATAACCAGTTAAAAACTATCATTATGGTGGATACCATGTTCAAAAACCTTGATACCACAAGGGTTTGTAAGCGTAATCATAAAATGATTATGTACGTAATTTTTCAATTTCAGTATGCTTAAAACAAGAAAGGAAAACAAAATGAATAGAGGAGGAATGAAATGGAAGGTGCTGTGAATCGAAATAATCAACCCTTGCATATTTTGACCGCGAGGGAGCTAAAGATCAAAAAAAGACAAAAAATCATTGCGGGATTAAAAACGAATAAGTTCTTATATTTTATGATTTTTCCTGGATTACTTTACTTCATTATATTTAAGTACTTACCAATGGCGGGTCTCATTATTGCGTTTCAAGACTATCAGCCATTCTTAGGGATCTTAGGAAGTCCATGGGTTGGTCTCAAACATTTTATTCGTTTATTTACGGAACCTACTTTCTTCATGTTATTAAAGAATACGTTAATTTTGTTTGCTTTAAATCTTGTAATCTTTTTCCCATTACCAATTATCGTGGCACTCATGCTGAATGAAGTGAAGAATAGATATTTTAAAGCTGGAATTCAAACGATTATCTATATTCCTCACTTTATGTCTTGGGTCATTATTGTTTCAATCTCTTTTATCTTTTTGAATGTGGATGGCGGTATTATTAATGAATTCTTAGCTGCAATAGGAATGGAAAAAATCAGCTTCTTAACAGCACCTGATTGGACAAGGACCATCTATATCGCACAAATTATCTGGAAAGAATTAGGTTGGTCAACGATTATTTATCTAGCTGCTATTACAGCAGTGGATACACAATTATATGAAGCAGCCGAAATGGATGGTGCAGGTCGTATTAGAAAAACTTGGCATGTAACACTACCTGCTATTCGTCCAGTAATTATTACTCTATTAATCTTGAAGATTGGAAGCACATTGGATCTAGGTTTTGAGCATATGTACCTTTTACTTAACTCCTTAAACCGCAGTGTTGCAGAAATTTTCGATACTTATATCTATACGGCAGGTTTAAAAAATGGACAGTTGAGTTTCAGTACTGCTGTGGGTTTATTTAAAGGACTTGTTGGATTGGTATTGGTCATCCTTGCGAATAAACTAGCGAAAAAATTTGGAGAAGATGGCGTGTATTAAAGAGGAGAAGGAGGGGATATCATGCTGAAATCAGTGGAAAGGTTAAACCTCGTTTTAACAATCATCCTTAACTTGGTATACGTAAATTTTTTATGGATACTCTTTACCATTTTGGGATTAGGCATCTTCGGTATTGGCCCCTCTACTTATGCCTTGGTAAGTATTTGCAGGCAATGGGTGCGTGGCCAAAGCCTGCCCGTTTTCAAAACCTACTGGAAGTATTACAAAGAGAGTTTCAGAGAGTCTGTCATCATAAGTTGGATCTATCTAATAGGTGGGTTAGTTTTAATTGTTGATTTAATGCATGTATCCAATTGGTATATTAGGGTCGCATTATTTGTCATTAGTTTTATCTATTTATTATCACTCGTTTATATCTTTCCGATCATGGCTCATTATAATTGGAAGGGAATTAGCATTAAAATCAAGATGTCTCTATTATTTGGATTTTCCTGCCTGCAGTATTCACTTGTTTTATTTTTAGTTACTGGTGTAATTTATTGGGCAGCAAGCAACTTTTTTCCAGGGGTTTTAACCTTTTTGGGTATTAGTTTCTTATTCTATTTGATTACTTGGACAGCTAATCAAGTGTTTACAAGAATGGAAACGATGGATGCCGAAGAGCTACAGGATAAATATATTCACCAAAATGCAAAGGAGAATTGGGATGAAAAAACAAAAGGTATCAAAATTAGCCAGTGTTAGTTTAGCAGGTGCTCTTTTATTAGCGGGGTGCAGCAGTACAGCTTCTAACGAAAAAAAACCATCAAAGGAAGTTGACAAAAATAGTACTGCAGAAATCTCTTGGTTAAACATTTTGCATACAGCTTCTCCACCGACAGATACAGTGTTGGACCAAATAGAGAAGAAAACAAATACAGAAATTAAATTTTCTTGGATTCCAGATGCATCAAAAGAGGAACGTCTTAATACAGCATTAGCTTCAGATTCATTAGCAGATATTGTTACTTTAACGATTTTGGAAAATTCTTCTGTGCGTAATGCCTTAAAATCAGGGATGTTCTGGAATGTAGAAGATTATTTAGATGAGTTCCCTAACTTAAAAGCGATTTCGAAAGACATTCGTGTTTCAGCCTCAATTGAAGGTAAGCTTTATGGGATACCGTTTCAAAAAGATTTAGCCCGAAATGGTGTTGTCATCCGTAAAGATTGGTTAGATAAAGTAGGTTTGGCTGTTCCTAAAACAACGGAAGAATTGATGGAAGTCGCGAAAGCGTTTACAGAGAAAGATCCTGATGGTAATGGGAAAAATGATACAACTGGATTTATGGACCGCAGCGATTTGATCTATGGTGCTTTCAAAACATTAGGTTCTTACCACGGTACTCCTAATAATTGGCAGGTAGATAGCAAGGGAAACTTTACAGCTGAGTTTGAAACAGATGGCTATATTGAAACCATGGATTATATGAAAGAGTTGTATGAAAACGGCTGGATTAACAAGGACTTTGCTGTGACAGCCAAAACAGATCAACAGCAAAACTTTGCTCAAGGAAAGGCAGGAATTTATGTTGGAGCCTTATTTGACGCTAAAAACCTGCAAACAATGGCGGCAGGCATCCAAGATAATATGGACCTTGCTTTAGTCAACGATATGACCTCTAGATCAAATTCGGAACGAGCTATTTGGTCTGCAGGTAATGGTATTGGCGGTTTATTAGCATTCCCGCGTTCAGAGGTAAAGGATGAAGCAGAATTAAAACGTCTTCTGCAATTTGTAAATGATTTAATCGATCCTGAAACCTATACGTTAATGACCTATGGTATTGAAGGTACACACTTTAAACTCAATCAAGATGGTGCCTATGAAATTATTAATCAAGATTTATGGCAGCAGGAAGTTCAGCCATTTGCAGCTTCACGTCCGAAAGAAAGCGGTTTTGGTCTGAAGGATCCTAACCCGATTAAAGCACTAGCAGATGAAATGATTGCTGAAAACGCAAAATATGCTGTCTTTAACCCTGCCGTACCTTTGGAATCACCCACTTTCACCACACAAGGTTCGGAATTACAAAAGATTATTACGGATGCTACTTATCAATACATTTTAGGTGAAATCTCTCTCGAGGATTTTAAGAAAGCAGTTAAAAGTTGGAATGACCAAGGCGGAAAAACAATAAAAGAGGAATACAAAGCAGCGTATAACGAGGCAAAATAATCACCAATGGAGGTCTTTTTATTGAATGTTGTTCAATAGAAATACCTCCATTCTATATAATGCATGTCAAAATAATAGAAATCAGAATAGGAGAATGATCGTGATGAATTGGTCCGTAAAAACAGCAAACTCGATTATGGAAAGACTTCCTCGTTTATATGAGGACAAAGGATATAAAGGAAAGTGGTCCTATGATTATGGAGTAATATTTAAAGGATTTGAAAGAGTTTGGAAGCAAACGGGAGAATTAAAATATTTTAACTATATTAAGGAAAACATGGATTACTTTATCCAAGAAGATGGATCAATTAAAGGGTATCATCTAGATGAATATAATATCGATCATATTAATAATGGGAAAATGTTATTTGTCCTATACAAAGAAACTGGAGAGGAAAAGTATAAAAAAGCTGCTGAATTATTACGCAGACAGCTCGAAGCTCACCCGAGAACATCTGAAGGTGCATTTTGGCATAAAAAAATTTATCCCTATCAAATTTGGCTCGATGGTTTATACATGGGCTCACCTTTTTATGCGGAGTATCAAACAACGTTTGCTAATGGTGAAGGTTTAGAAGATATCATCCGTCAGTTTAAAATTAGTTATCAACATTTAATAGATGAAAAGACAGGGCTTTTATATCATGCTTGGGATGAGAAAAAGGTTCAGCCATGGGCATATAAAGAAACAGGTTTGTCTGAGAACTTCTGGGGACGCTCTATGGGCTGGTACTTATTAGCGTTAGTAGATACTTTAGAAATTTTGCCTGAAGATACACCTGATCGAGATTTTCTTGTACAGATAACAGAGAAAACATTAAAGGCACTTGTAAACTACCAAGATGAGGCAAGTGGAGTCTGGTATCAAGTAACAGATAAGGGACATGAAAAGGGAAATTACTTGGAGGCTTCGTGCAGCAGCATGTTTGTATGTGCAATAGCAAAAGGGATTCGCCTGGGGGTGCTTGATCGAATTGAATGGGAAGCACAATTAAAAAAATCGCACCAAGGATTATTGGACGAATTTGTCTTGCTAACAAAAGAAGGCTGGGTGAATTTTAATAAGAATTGTCAGGTTGCAGGACTGGGTGGACATGATCAACGTGATGGTACCTACGCGTATTACATTAGTGAACCGATTATTTGTAATGACCAAAAAGGGCTAGGTGCGTTTTTGCAAGCTTTAGCTGAATTTGAAGAAGTAATGAATAAGGAGTAACGATATGACTACTTACCATATTACCGATTTTGGCGCATTAAACGATGGGAGTTTATGTACCCAATCTATCCAGAAGGCTATTGATGAAGCCTATGAAAACGGTGGCGGACAAATCTTGATTCCGTCAGGTGTCTTTTTCACAGGTGCTTTGTTTTTAAAAGATAATATTGAATTACAGTTATCTGCTGGTGCGACTTTAAAATTTTCGGATGACCAAGAGGACTATCCAGTGGTAGTTTCCCGTTGGGAAGGTGTTGTACGAGAGGTATATGCGTCCTGTATTTATGCAGAAGATGCAAAAAATATTTCTATAACTGGTTTTGGTACGATTGATGGAAATGGCATGAAATGGTGGCAGATTTTTCGAAATGAACGGGAAAAACTTGCTTACCCGCGTCCAAAATTGATTAGTTTTGACGGGTGTGACCACATCACCATACGAGATGTATCCTTAATCAATTCACCAAGTTGGACAGTGAATCCGATTCGTTGTCACGATGTAACAATCGATAATCTATCTATTATCAATCCATCAGACTCACCTAATACAGATGGAATTGATCCAGAATCTTGTAAAAACGTAAGAATCAGCAACTGCCACATTGATGTAGGTGATGACTGTATCGCGATTAAAGCGGGTACGGAAGATACGGCCGAAAGGGTATCTTGTGAGAACATTACGATTACGAACTGTACAATGGTTCATGGCCATGGGGCAGTGGTATTTGGCAGTGAGATGAGTGGTGATATCCGGAATGTTACGATTAGTAACTGTACCTTCCAGGATACTGATCGGGGAATTCGATTGAAATCACGACGTGGACGCGGAGGAATTGTGGAGGATATCCGAATCGACAATATTGTCATGGAAAGGGTAATGTGTCCATTTATTTTGAACTTGTACTACTTCTGTGGACCTAAAGGAAAAGATAAATATGTCTGGGATAAAAATCCATACCCAATAACAAGAGAAACACCATCCTTTAGAAGAATTCACTTTTCTAATGTTACGGCCCGAAATGTCCATGCCTCAGCTGGGTTTATCTATGGCTTAGCGGAGCAATACGTCTCCGAAATTACCTTTAATAACATTGATATTTCTATGGCAGAAAATGCGATTCCCGGGAAACCAGCGATGATGGCAGGTATAGAGGATATGAATAATCGAGGTTTTTATGTAGGATTTTCAAAACATATCCTATTTAATCGAGTAACTATTGAGAATCATGAAGGTCCAGCTTTTCATGTCGAATATAGCGAAGATGTAGACATTACCCACTGCAAATCTAAGAATACAAAAGCTGAAGAAGTACTCCTAAAGGAAGTAGGGGTAGTGTGATTGAGAAAAGGCGTACCCAACTGATCAACTTGTTAGGCGAACGTTTGAAATCGGATAACCCATCTGCCGAATTATTGAGTCGAGAGAAAAAGCAGGGGTTTGTTTTAGAAAGTTTAATGTTGAATTTAAATGACATTGAAACTGTCCCGGCTTATTTTGCTAAACCATTGAATGCCGTTGAACCTTTACCAACGGTTATCTTTAATCATTCACATGGCGGCAATTTTGACCAAGGAAAAGAAGAACTATTAACCAGCTCTTCCTATTTACAACCCCCTTCTTTCGTTGAAGAAATAATCGAACTTGGGTTTGCTGTATGTTCGATTGATATGTGGGGCTTTAATCAACGAAAAGGGAAACTGGAAAGTGAATTGGTAAAGGAAATGCTGTTAGATGGCCAAACTTTGTGGGGGATGCGGATTTTCGATAACATGGCTTTGATAGATTATCTGGAAACTCGGTCCGATGTAGATCCTACGAGAATGGCCGCAATTGGAATGTCCATGGGTGGATTAATGAGTTGGTGGTTGGCTGCACTTGATGAGCGTATAAAGGTCACAGTGGACATAGCAGCACAAGTGGATATCGAAACACTAAAACAGAAACGCGGTTTAGATCATCACGGTTTCTATTATTATGTTCCTGGATTTCTAAAACATTTTACTACATTAGCAGTTCAGGAAATGATTGCCCCAAGACCACGCCTCAGTATGATTGGTAAGGATGATCGAATGTGTCCCATTGAAGGAGCAGAATTTTTAAACGAACAATTGAAAAAAACATATGATCAACAATGTGTTTCTCAAAATTGGGAAGGAAAAATTCTTACAGGGGGACATCAGGAAACAAAGGAAATGAGAGCATTATGGAAAACATTCTTAAAGAAACACCTTTAAATTTTCTTAAAAGTCTAGTTGTTGGAAGAAATCCAATATGTGATTTTTCTAGTATTCAAGAGGCTCTAGATAGTTGTCGTGATGCAAATGGACCGGTAAAAATAACGGTTTTAAGTGGTATGTATTATGAAAATATTTCCTTATATCAATCTAACATTACATTGATAGGAATAGGTTTTGTTAGGATTATCGGAAATCGATACGCACTACAAAAAGATGAACTTCTACGAGAAATAGGTACCTTTCAGACGGCGACTCTGTTTATTAACGGTGAAAATATTAGTTTAGAAAATATCGAGATTAGTAATGTTGCAGGACCAGGAGAAAAGGTGGGCCAGGCGATTGCTTTATATAGTGAAGGAAACAACGTAACCTTTAAAAACTGTTCCTTTAGGGGGCATCAAGACACTATTTGTCTGGGGCCGCTGCCAGAAGTGCAAAAAAATGGTCAGCCTTTTTCTACTCCTGAAATAAGAACCATTTTTGCAGAAAACAAGAATCATTTTATTCGTTGCTTTATAGAAGGAACCGTCGATTTTATTTTTGGTGGCGGTGAAGCAGTATTTCAAGAATGTGAAATTAAGTCATTGAAAAGACCAAACAACAAAGAAGGATACATTACGGCTGCTTCCACTTCTAGACATAAAAAAGGCTTTTATTTCTATCAGTGCTGCTTAACAGCAGAGGCAGATGTTACTAATGTCTTTCTAGGAAGGCCGTGGCGCCCCTATGCAAAAACTAAATTTGCTAACTGTATGGTAGGTTCACATATTCATCCGGATAGATGGGATGATTGGGGAAACAAAGCAAATAGAAAAACCGTAACTTATAAAGAAATTAATAATCGATAGACCTTTCAAGGTGAAATGAACACATTAGATTGGACTTTTTTTTACAAGTAAATAAATAGGAAAGGAACATGAAGAATGAAGCGAAAATGGGAAGTGATAATTGGAATAGCAGGTGTCATACTTTGTGTAATTTTCTTAGGCGGGTTTTCATTGACGATAACTTCGATGGAGGAAAGTACTTATGAGACAACCGTTTTTCCTATCTTGCAGGAGGGTGTTTCTGAAGAATACGTTTCACAGAGTTTTGAAGCAGTGAAAGCGTTAGCTGTATGGTTTGGTGTTACCCTGCTAATTGTATTTATACTAGTTGCTCTGGCTGCTCTATCTATTTGGCGAAATAAATATCCTAAAAGGGGAGCTGTGCTCTTTATTTTTGCCGGCTTAGCAACTTTAATTGGTACCCAATTTATTGCTTTTCCCATTGCTTTTCTCTTTTTTATAACAGCAGGCTTATGCCTTCTTAGAAAAATAAAGGACAAAGAAGGAGTAGAAAATGTATCAAACAAAAATTACCAATCCGATTTTACCAGGTTTTAATCCAGATCCTTATATTTTAAAGGTAGAAGATTCGTATTATATTGCCGTATCGTCCTTCGAATGGCTGCCGGGTGTTCGTATTTATCAATCAAAGGATTTAGTAAATTGGGAACATAAAACCGATATTTTAACGAATCAAGTAGATTTACGCGGCAATCCACAAAACGGAAGTATTTGGGCACCACAACTTAGTTTTTCAGAAGGGTTATTTTATCTGGTCTACACCGATGTAAAAAGTACAAAAAGACCATTTAAAGACAGCCATAATTATCTAATTTCAGCACCTAGTATCAATGGTCCATGGTCGACACCCGTGTACTTAAATAGCAGCGGCTTTGATCCGTCCTTATTCCATGATACAGATGGACGTAAGTGGCTGTTAAATGAAATTTGGGATTATCGTTTAGAAACAGGCAATAAATCAGTAGGAGTAGTCCTTCAAGAATATGATATTGAAAAACAGAGTTTAGTAGGATCTGTCTATAAAATTTTTGATGGTACAGAATTGGCAAAAACAGAAGCACCACATATTTATCGTCATAATGATTATTACTATTTAATTACCGCAGAAGGTGGAACAGGTTCAGGTCACTCCGTTACGGTTTGCCGTGCAAAAGAACTTACCGGACCATATGAATTAGATCCACATTATCCCATGTTGACAGCTAGTGATAAACCCGAATCACCATTACAATGTTCAGGTCACGGCAGTATTGTTCAAACCCCACTGGGCAACTGGTATATGGTTTATTTATGTACTCGTCCATTAATGGGGAAAGCAGCCATTTTAGGACGCGAAACGGCTATTCAAGAAGTTTATTGGACAGAAGATGGCTGGCTGCGATTAGTAAATGGGGGTAATGGGCCATTGGCAGAAACAGAGATCATTACCGCAGAGCCGGTTGTACAGAGGAAAAATACAAACTTTCGAGATGATTTTACTAGTGTTCTTGATAAAGAGTGGAATAGCCTGCGTATTTTGGTGGATGACTCTTGGTGTGATTTAACTAGTCGAGAAGGGTATTTACGTGTAATCTCTGGTGATTCCATACAATCCTTATTTGAACATCATATATTGGCTATTCGGCAAAAAGATTTCCAGTTTAATGCATATACGAAAATAGACTATACCCCAAAAACCTATAATCAAATGGCTGGATTACTGCTGTATTTAAATGATAGTAATTATCTTTATGCCTATCTGACTTATGATGAGGAAAAAGGCCGTGTCCTTCGATTGATGAAATGCAGAGATGGTGAATTTACTTTAACTCCGGACATAATTCCAACAGAAGATGGTGAAGTAGAGTTAAAGATTGTAGTCAACGGACCAGTTGGAAATTATTATTATAGAATGGCTGGAGACAATCTTTGGCACGAAATTGGAGAATCTCAAGATTTGTTATTCTTGGCTGGAGGATTTACAGGTAACTTTGTAGGAATAGCTGTTCATGATATGGACCGAAAAGCTGGTTCTTATGCTGATTTTGATTTCTTTGAATATCGTGGAATTGATTCACTGTAACAATAATGATAGATAATCCCCAAAAAACAAAGGTGGTTAGGATAGTTGAAGATTTTTAAGGTTAGTATTTATATTGTACTAGTATTTTTACTAGTACTCAGTCAATTTGGTGCAACAGCTTTAGCAAACAAACAAACTTCTGAAAATGACCTTCTAGCTCCAGTAAACTTACAGATACCCAATCTTGCTACTGACGAAGACAGTATAACCCTTGTTTGGGAGAAACCTGAAGATTATCAGGATATTACAGATTTCAATGTCTATATGAATGGAAAGAAAATTGGCAGTTCTTTAAAAGATAACCATGGCCCTGCAAAAGCATATATCGATAATTTCTATGAAAATATTGATAAAGAAGATTTCCATGTTGATATTCTTATTCATAATTTCATGGTAGAAAACCTTAAACCAAACAAATCCTATGAATTTTATGTAACTTCGGTAAATGCTGAAGGAATCGAATCAGCTCCTTCCAATAAAGTTGTCGGGAAAACAACAGCAGTACCGGAAATTTTCAATATTGTTGATTTTGGTGCCACACCTGATGATGAAACAAAGGATACACAAGCCATTCAAGCAGCAATTGATGCGGCGGCACCCGGAGCGAAGGTACTAATACCAGAAGGCAAATTTATCTCTGGAGAAATATGGCTTAAGTCCGATATGACGCTGCAAGTAGATGGATATTTACTTGGTTCACCAGAAGCGGAAGATTATAGCATGAATTTCTGGCTGTACGATTACTCCACCGATGAGCGTTCGTACTCCCTAATCAATGCTCATACCTACGATAACGGCAGTCTAAAGAATATTAGAATTGTAGGAAACGGGATCATTGATGGAAACGGGTGGAAATATGATAAAAGCCATCCAACGATTGATGAACTTGGCAATGAGCTGCCTCGTTTAGTTGCAGGTAATAACTCTAAAGTTACAGGAAATGTAAAAGTAGAAAATGGAAAAATGAGCCCTTTAAATCCTGATTCGGAGAGTACTTTCGGAATATTGGCTGCAAATCAGTCTTACGCTGCCCAAGTGATGGGGATGGATGCAAAATCTGCTTATTCTGGACGATCCAACCTAATTACCGTGCGCGGGGTAGACGGTATGTATTATGAAGGAATTACTCAGCTTAATCCAGCCAACCACGGGATTGTTAATCTACACAGTAAAAACATTGTTGTAAACGGTACCATTTCCAAAACATACGATGGAAATAATGCGGATGGATATGAGTTCGGTGATTCTCAAAATATTATGGTCTTCAATAACTTTGTAGATACTGGAGATGATGCCATTAACTTTGCTTCTGGAATGGGCCAGGCGGCTGCGGAAAAAGAACCAACGGGAAATGCATGGATTTTTAATAATTATATTCGTGAAGGTCACGGTGGAGTGGTAACAGGTAGCCATACTGGCAGTTGGATACAAGATTTTGTTGTAGAAGATAACATTATGTATAAAACGGATGTTGGCTTACGTAGTAAAACGAATACCCCTATGGGCGGTGGAGCAAGAAATATCCTGTTCAGAGATAATGCGTTAGAGGGAATAGATGGAGATGGTCCTTTTGTTTTCACTTCTGCTTATACAGATGCGAATGCTTCTATTCTTTATGAACCTGCTCAAAAAATATCCCAATTTAGAGATATGGAGATAGTCAATACAACAGTACGCAACCAAGGCGGCAGTAAGAAACAGTCAATTCTAGTAAGTGGTAACGATGATGTAGGGGAAGTCTACCACGAAAATATTACCTTCAGAAATGTGAAATTTGATAATGTCTATTCTGTAAATATGGATTACGCGAAGGATTTTAAATTTATTAATGTAGCTTTTACAAACGTCAAAGATAACGGTGGAAATCCATGGAGAATCAAAAACTCAACAGGGCTAGTCTTTGAAGATACAACACAGGCTCCTGAAAATGCTATCCGAAAACCGGAATGGTCAGAAACAGCGACAGTCCAAGCACAAGCTTCATCAGATGGAAAGAGTGTTACCTTAACTTGGGATAAAGCGACCGATAATATAGCTGTTTCAGGGTACACAATATATTTAGACGGAGAAAAAATAGGCTCCAATTATACGACAACGACGAATACAAGCTATACTGTTAAGGGATTATCTCCAGCTAAAGAATACACGTTTAAGGTTGAAGCCGCAGATGCAACTGGGAATCGTACTTCTAATGGTCCTGAAATTACAATAAAAACTGCTGGTACAGAGGATGTAACACCGCCATCAATAACTGAAAATACTGAAATTTCAGAACATGTTATTAAAATACCTGCTAATGAAACCTTTAGTGGAAAAGATGTTGATGTCGTTTATCCCGGCTTCACTTGGGCCTCTGTTGCTTGGAACGCCGCGAGTGACGATACTGGGATTGCAGGATATAACGTTTATGCTAACGGAAAGTTACATGGATTTGTTAAATCTAGTAAATACACGCTAACAAATCTTCAGCCAGGTACAAAATATAAGATTGAAGTGGAAGCAGTCGACCTAGCGGGAAATAAGAAACTTTATGACAGTTCACAGGAAATTGAAACAGCTGTTCCATATGCAATTGGGGCTCCAACCTTTGATGGCGGGATAACGGCTGCGATTGGAAAGGGTGGAACGAGCGTTTCCCTATCTTGGAACAAGGCTTCTGCCGTTAACCAAGATGTTATAGGGTACCGTGTATATGTTAATGGGCAGCCGATTAAGCCTGAAGGGGTTGAATTTACTCCCATCAATGCGGAAATGACAACTGCTGAAACGAATTACACCGTAACGGGCCTTAAACAAGGCAAAAAATATACGTTTAAAGTGGAAGCTGTAGGACGTGGAATCAAATTTTCTAAACGAGAAAGACTCTCAGATATCCATCCAAACGGTCTTGTAAAAGTTAACGGGTATCGCTGGAGTGGTAAGGGACCAAGTGAAACGGTTCATCTGATTCCTGGTAAAGCAGTTAGTGAAGAAGCAAAAGCAAAGTAATTACAAGAACTTAATTAAT
>JAPSKD010000274.1 GCA_031177865.1 Bacillus sp. (in: firmicutes)
ACGGTCGGACTTGCTCATGATAATTAGTTTTTTCTCTCTATATTTTCACTACTTTTCTGTAAGAGATCTTTTGCAAAGTCAACAAGTCGATGTGCTTCTTCGGTGCGAAGAAAATTTACATTCAACGCATCAGGGCCCAGACGGAATCGATCGAGTGCATCAGCATCCTTGAAAATCTGATACAGCAGCACGCCCCGTTCACTGATAGTAGGAGACTTTAAAATCTCGGACAATCCAAGCGAATCATCCTGGTCATGGTAATAGGTGATGTTATAGGTTTGCTCATCATATGGCAAATCGTGCTCAAGGCAATAAACTTTGTAATACTCTGCAGCACGGCTTCCATGTCCCTTATCAATCCCATCATCAAGGCGGCGAGAATCATGGAAAATAGCCGCCATTCCCAGTGCATCCATTTCCTTATCGCTCAGACCTTTTTGATGTCCAATGAGAAGTACCAAGAGCAGCACACGAGCGCAATGGGCTTTCGTATGCCATACACTATCCGGCAGCCAAAACACTACGTTTTGCTCCATGAATTTATACCATCGTTCATAAGGCTTTTTGATTGGTTGGCAGATAGGATTATTCAGAGTATTTACTAGAAACACCTTTCCATTCCTCCTCTGTTTTCTTATTAGTTAAAATCAGCTAATTTGAACTGAACTAATTGCTCTAACACTTCCGCAATATCACCGTCGATACCAATGGATTTTGAAGCTATTACATCTGGAATATAAAGCTCGGATCCTTTATTAAAAGTAATGTAGGTCGTATTTTCCTCAAGACTCGTTAAATTCATAAACGGGGCTTTAATCAATTGATTTCTAGCACCTACGCCTAATTCCAGCAGGACTAATTTTTTGCCATGAGCATTATCGATAAAATCCTGATAAGCATGAAAGCTGGCTTGCCATGCCTCACCCCTTAGAAAATTCCGATCGATTTCGACATGGACTTGCATTGGGCCGCCACACTCCGGACATTTAGGAATAAGATTTGAAGGAACTTTTCCATTTTCTTGGTTTCTGGCCATTTTACTCAATATTTCGTCGCTTTGATAAATTCGATTATGGCAACAATGAGAACATTGTAAATACCGACTATTGCCCTCTATTTCGAAAAGGCGTTCCTTTTGAAATCCTGCCAGTGTAAAATGAGAATCTGTATTAGAGGTAACCACAAAATAATTTTTATCCTTCACCAGTTTATAAAGGTTCTTCATAACAGGACTAGCTTCCTTGTTGTTTAAAAAGTAGGCGTACATACGGCTGAAAAATGCCCACTTTTCTTCCTCGGAAGGATATGGATAAAAAGATCCCTGTAGGATACTACGAAAACCATACTTTTTACGAAAATCACCAAAATGTTCCAGAAAGGACGAATCCTCTGCAAAAATATTATAACCTTCCGAAATGGCGAGGCCGTTACTTGCGCCGATTACAATGCTGTCAGCCTCCTTGATTTTTCTTAAAACTTTTTGATACGTCTCTTCCATGTGATCCTCCATTTTTATAAAATTTTGATGAATCTGTTTATGAATTCGTGTATTCCTTACATATGCGAGCTGGAATGCTCAGTCCTTATCCAATATCCGTATCTCTTTTTGCTTTCTCGTTCAAAGCATCTTGTAATACCACGGCAATATCTTCATGAATGGCGAGTCCCTTATCCTTCAGTTCCCTTGGCAGCAATGCATCCTTTGGATTGATGGTAATATAGAATGCGTCTGGCCAACTGTAAGTCATGTTCCAGAAGGGTTCTTTGATGAACATCGGTGTCATGGTTCCCACGCCTAATTCCAGAAAAAGAACCTTTTTCTCTTTATTTTTTATAAGATACTCATTGTATTTCATTAATTCCCTTCTGTAAGAGCTACCCTCCAGAAACACATAAGAGCGCACCCATGGTTCCATTTCCTGCCCGCACTTTGGACAAAATGGAATTAACTCTGTTGGAATTCTGGTTCCATCTATGTTTGCATACATGTTCTCAACTTGCTCTTTATTAAAATAAACCTGATCATGGCAACGGGAGCCGCATTGAAAATAACGCAAATCTCCTTGAATTGGGGAAACTTTTTCTTCAGGGAAAGTCTTGGAAAACTGTGAGTCTTGATTCGTTGTAACAATGAAATAATTTTTGCCTTGAAGTAGTTGCAATAAATTAAGGTATGGGCGACCGGCTTCGGCATCATATATAAATTTAATTTCAGTTGCAAGATAAGCCCACCGTTCTTCTCTTGTAGAAAAACGGTAATAAAAGCCCTCAAAAAGGTTTTTAATACCATATTTATCTGCAAATTTTCCAAAATGCTTCAGAAAATTTTCATCAGTATGATAAAAACTGTGTCCTATAGCCTCAGACATCCCAGCAGCGCCGCCAACCACAATCGCCTCAGCTTCTTGGATTTTCTTTAGGAATGTGTCTATGTTGTCTTGATATTGTTGTGATAACATAATTAATTTGTCCTCCTAATGATTTTTTTCATAGTTGAAAAATATTGATTTATATAGCACTCTCTCAAAAAAAATATTTGAATCCTCCTTTACTTGGATTCAAATGTATTATATAGTCAATATACATTTACAAACAAGTATGCACTTTTATGACGCATACTATCTAGGAGGATAGTGTAAAGATGAAGAACAAGGTTAGTGTTGCTGATAGCCAAGAGACTTTTTTTGGCTACACGCTTTCTATTATCAACGGTAAATGGAAACTGCTAATTATTTACTATTTATCTCAAAATGGTGCAGTACGTTATAATGAACTTCAGCGTATGATAGGGAAAATAACCTATAGAACTCTCAGTTCGACATTAAAGGAAATGGAGAGTGACGGCTTAATTCATCGAAAGGAATATCCACAAATTCCTCCAAAGGTCGAATACAGCCTTACTGAAAAAGGACAAACCCTCTGGCCTATTATCCAAGAAATGTGCCAATGGGGAGAGCATAATAAAGAAAAATAAAAGAGAGAAAACAAGCAAAAAAGGTATAACACCTCAAAAACTGAGAGAATTATACCTTTTTTGCTTTTTTATGGTTTTGTATTTTTGTAATCTTATCCTATATTTACTTCTTCTAACGGTACTTCTCTTCAATCATTACCCGTCTATAACTTAAATAACAAGAAAGAAAGATACATAAAAATCAAAAAAAAACAAAAGTGAAGATAAAATAGGATAAATATGCCTTCTTTGATTTCTCTTCTTTTCCTTGTGTAATCGATAGTTGACATAACAGCAGTTATAAAGCCAACAACACAAGCGAATATCCTTAAAAATACCGCCAAATTATTAATAACAGAATTGGAACTGATTTTAATAGTAAAATGTAAAGAAGTTGTTAAGAAACCAACACCTGTTATAGATATAGCAGTCCGAATCCAAGCCAGATACGTTCTTTCATTTGCTAAATGCTGCTGAGCATATTTTACACTGTCTTCTGTTCTTTCTTTGATTATTTTTAAAGCTTCCATAACCAGCATATACTCCTTCGCATAAGACAACAAAAAACCTAATCCTTTCGAAGAAAAGCTTTCGTTTAGAAATGCATTCATAAAAGAAAAAATAGCTACTAGCTAGTCTAACTAGTAGCTACTGTAATAAAAACCAATTTAAAAGTTAGCAGTTTTATTAAGCTCGGAAGTTCCTTTTACAACTTTGTTTTTTGTGGTGAAGAGTATTCCTGCGAATAATATAACGGACACAACAATTAAAATAACTGTCATCCAATTATGATTGGTATCAGTGACTCCAGTTGCAAACATTACGCCAAATACACTAGAAGCAAGGATATTACCGATAAATCTTGACATCAAAAATAGACCTGAGGCCGTTCCGGTTTCTGATTTAGAAACAAATGAATAAAGTAGGGTTTGTAGACCGATATTTAACATACCATTACTAAATCCGATGATGGATAACACGATAAAAATCCAGTAAAGTGGAGAGCTATGGTTGATTGTGATTAAAAGGACAACACCCATTACTCCGATAATGACTCCTGTAAGTAAAGGGATTTTATATCCTGACTTTTCTATCCAGCGCGTCGCAAGTGGTGTACTAATAATTGAAAATATCGACAGTGAGAGCATAATTACACCCGTTAACTTAGCGCTCAGCATGAATACAGATTGTAAATACATCGGTATTGAAAGCAACATGGCAAAGAAGATCAAAGTTGCAAAAATGTATTGAATATATAGAAGTGAAATGTTGAGATTTTTCTTTAGAAACAGTACATCTATAAAAGGCTCTACTTTCCTCTTTTCAAAGTAGTAAAATAAAAATGTTAACGCAATGGAACCTATTAATGCCCAAAAACTTAAACCACTTTTTAATGTTTGTAAAAAATAAATCCATAAAGAAATCAGACAACTGAAAATAATAATCCCCATTCCGTCCCACTTGAATGTTTTGGTCGGTATCTTTTCATCTTGAGGAATAAAAAAGAAACCCAAGATGGCAGAAATAATGATAATCGGAAAATTAACATAAAAGATAACATGCCAGCCGCCCTGCTGAATTAACAGTCCGCTGATTGTCGGTCCAAATGCTGCCGAGGTGGTAGCACAGACAGTTAGTGCGCCGATTACTCTATTTTGGTTTTTTTCAATATAGGAACGAACAATTCCCATTCCGGCAGGATATAAAGCCGATGTTCCAATTGCTTGGATGGCTCTCATTCCTAGCAGAAACGTCATATTTTGGGATAATGGGGCAGCAAGGGAAGAAATACTGACCAGTAGTAGTCCTGACAGAAATATTTTTTTCCTTCCATATACATCGCTCATTTTTCCAATAAGCGGTAAGCAAATCGCACAAACAATAAAATAAGAAGCAATCAACCATGTAATATCTTTTGATGAAAGTAAAAACTCATTTTTTATCTCTGGCAATGCAACGGTAATCATCGATGTATTTAATGGGTTTAATATAATTCCAAACGCGATAGCAGCGATTAATAAATTTTGATTTTTAACGAATGAAGCATTTTTTGCGAGTGACAAGAATCATACATCTCCTTTTGAGATGAACACTATTTATTAAAAAGTATCTCAATCTCTTTTAGCACCAAAAACCTATAAAATTTTCCCATTTGACTCAATAACCTTTTTATACCAATAGAAGGAATCTTTTTTTATACGTTTAAATGTGCCATTTCCGTTATCATCTACATCTACATAAATAAAGCCATATCGTTTTTTCATTTCACCTGTACTAGCAGCAATGATATCAATTGGTCCCCACATTGTATATCCCATCACAGGAATACCATCAATTTCGATCGCTTTTTTCAACTCTAATAGGTGATCTCTTAAATAATCTATACGATATGAATCATTAATACTCCCGTCTTCTTCAACTTTATCGACTGCTCCTAAACCATTCTCTACAATCATTAAAGGGATTTGATAACGGTCATATAAAAGATTTAATAAGTAACGGAGACCCATCGGATCTATTCCCCAGCCCCAATCACTCATTTGTAGATGAGGATTTTTGTAACCTGTTTTGACACCATTCAGCCCTTTGAAAACTAAAGGAGTTTCTTTCCCTACCACATGAGTCATGTAATAACTGAAAGATAAGAAATCAACCTTTCCCTTCATCAAATCTTCTAAATCACCATCTTGAATAGGTAAAACGATTCCTTCACGTTCAAATTCCTTTAATTTATAGGCTGGATAATAGCCGCGACATTGAACATCACTATAAAATAGCATCTTATGCATGAAATCACTCGTTCTTTGCATATCTTCAGGGTCACAACTAGCTGGATAGGCAACGTGTCCGTTATACATCATCCCTACTTTATTAGTAGAATCAACTTCATGCGCCATTTGGACAGCCTTTGCACTGGCTAAAAATTGATGATAGGCAGCTGTCATACGCACTTGCTCATCATCAGAATTAACTCCTCCAGCCATCCAAGGTTTGGTTGACATGACATTGATTTCGTTAAAGGTAAGCCAATATTTCACTTTTCCTTTGTAACGTTTAAAAAGAGTTTCGCAATAACGTAAATAAAAATCTATAACTCTTCGATTCTCCCATGCGCCATATTTTATTAATCCTAACGGTGTCTCAAAATGGGAAATTGTTACCACAGGCTCTATTCCTGCTAGAAGGCATGTATCAAAGACTTCGTCGTAATGCTTTAATCCTTCTTCATTTGGTATTTCTTCATCCCCATTTGGGAAAATTCTTGACCAAGCAATGGACATGCGATAACATTTGAACCCCATTTCAGCAAACAATGCGATATCTTCCTTAAATCGATGATAATGATCGACACCATTATGACTAGGATAATATTTTCCCTCCACAACACCATCTGTAATTTCTCTAGGAACACCATGAGCCGCTGCTGTCATCACATCTGCAGTGCTTAATCCTTTACCACCTGCTGCGTAAGCTCCTTCACATTGATTAGCGGCAGTTGCACCGCCCCATAAAAAGTCTTTTGGAAAACCCATCATTCTAACTTCCTTCCCCTTCATCATGTGGATTGGATGCCCTTTAAGAGCAACCAATCCCGACCATTATTAGGCTAATTTAAGGATAGCCTCTCCTGGTTGTACTTCTTTTCCCGTAATACTAAGAATATCTGTATAATCTGCTGAATTTGTCACAATAAATGGGGTAATGACTTGATATCCTTCCTCTTTTATTCCTTCAATATCAAACTCTAATAGTAAGTCACCTTTTTTAACCATTTGTCCCTTTGTCACCCTCGGCGTATAATGGCGTCCTCCTAATTTGACTGTATCAATTCCGACGTGAATCAGAATTTCTGATCCATTTTCACCTGTAATGCCAACTGCATGATGTGTATCAAAGAAGGCTGTTACTGTTCCATCAATAGGTGCAAATACCTTTCCTTCTTCCGGAATAATCGCTA
>JAPSKD010000275.1 GCA_031177865.1 Bacillus sp. (in: firmicutes)
GAATCGGTAAAAATGTGCTGGAGGCCGTTGAATGGCTGGGAGCTGAAAGAATTGGACACGGTGTATTTATTAAAGACTGTGAAGAGGCGTACCAAATTGTGAAGGAAAAACAAGTGGTGCTAGAGCTGTGCCCAACCAGCAATGTTCAAACCAAAGCTGTTAACCAATTCAGCGATCATCCCATTTACGACTTCCATAAGGATGGCATAAAAGTAACAGTTAATACGGACAACAGAACGGTATCAGATACAACGATGGCAAAGGAATGTGATATTATTTCCAATGAATTTGCAATGAGTGTAGAGGAGTATAAACAAATTTACATGAATAGTGTGCAGGCAGCTTTTGCAGATGAGAAGATAAAGGGAAAACTGAGGAAATATCTGCTGGACAATTAAAATTTTAATATTGACTAATTTAAGAGAAAAACAACTTGTGCAATAAAGGTGCCTGACCCCTCGCCGTGATAATTTGTTGGACATGAATATCGGAGCAGGCACCTTTAAAGCGGGTTTGCTCTTTTTTGTTTTTCTGACATGTTCATCTAACCATACCCTTGTCTTTCTTGTTTACCTGTTCGTCTGCTTTCGGCAAATTTAGATTAAGGAATAGAAGTGAAGGATACAAAATTAAAAATCAAATTTAATAATTTACAGAATAATGTGTATCATTAAGCTAGAAAGAAGTTCGTATCGCTATTATTAAAGGAGTGCTTGTTCATGTTTAGGGTGGGGGTCGTCGGTCCACAATCCACTGTAGAAAGAATCATACATATCGCACAAAGTTTAAAGTTAGATGTAATTTTTTTAACGTATCCGTATAAAGAAGTGCGGGAAACTGAAGATATAATAAAAAATAATAATAACAATGTTGATTTGTGGATTTTTTCAGGGAAAATTTCTTATACCATTGCATGTGAAGTGGCAGGAAATACTGAAAAACAAATTTATATCGAACATACTGAAGCTGGAATTTTCAAAAGCCTTTTGGAGTTCGCATACAAAACGGGTTCTTTTTTAGATCATTTTAGTATAGATGAGATTTCAAAAAGTCATTTAGAGATTGCTTTTAACCAACTCAATATTAAACCCGAAAAGATTTATGTAAAAACTTTTTCCGAAAAAACTTCGACAGAAGAATTAATAGATTTCCACAGACATTTATGGGAAAATGGTGAGACAAAAGGAGCAATCACTTGTTTTGAAGAAGTATATTTACAACTAAAAAAAATGAGTGTTCCTGCATTCAGAATTTCAACAAGTGATATTGAAATCCGCCATACATTAAACATACTTTCTGAAAAAATAAAGACTTTCTACTTTATGGAGTCCCAAGTTGCTGTTCTGCTATTTGAAATGGGACATTTGGAAAATCACTTTAAAAGTTCGAAACAATCATATCAGCTCCAGTATATGGAATTGAAGTTAAAAGAGATTTTAATAAACCTAAGTGAACACTTGAATGGATCACTAATTGAAAAAGGGCTTGGCCGCTATTTAATATTTAGTTCGCGCGGTGATAGTGAACGGGAAATAGGAAAGACTGAAGAGGCAGTAAACAAATTGATATTGGAGTCTGGGTTAAAGGTGGGGGTAGGCATAGGATTCGGTGAAACCATATTTTCAGCGGAACTGAATGCAAACAATGCACTAAAACAATCCAAAGAGAGATTTGGTTCTATTATTATTGTTCACGAAAATGGTGAAGTCGTTGAAGTAGATAGTGAAAACATAGAAAAGATTGATTTCCCATATTTTAATGATAAAAGCTTTATGACTAAACTTAAAAACGAGAAAATCAATGTTAAACATTATATCGAACTATTTGCTTTAATAAGGAATGCAGGAATAAAGGAATTCACAGTCAAAGACATTTCAATTCAACTATCTAGGGATGAAAGAAATACAAGGCGTTTCATAGAAAGTTTATGTGATGCGGGTTTAGCTGAATGCACCGGGGTGGTAGAATACCCGGCGAGGGGAAGACCGAGACGAGTCTACAAACTGACAAACTCACCAAATAAAATTGTTTAAGACTGTTGGGAATAATCACCTCAACAGTCTTTTTAATTTTGGGACTGAAAAATTGTCTAAAAATTTTAAATTGTTATTGCGTTTCATGGGAGCGTTAAATATAATTTAATTTAAGGTAAATATTAAATATTTACCCTTATATAAAATGATGTATTCAAAAAGTGCGACATTACTTAGTTTAAGGGGAGATTTTGTTTATGGATCACATGGGTTTGGTGTCTTTAATACCACCGATTATTGCAGTAATTCTAGCAATATTTACAAAGAATGTTATCGTGTCCCTGTTCTCCGGAGTGTATATTGGAGTCCTGATTCTTGTGGGAGGCCGTCCACTCGAAGCGACAATGGAAGTGATCGGAAACTTTATATTTCCGCAAGTGGCGGATAGTTACAATGCCGCAGTTTTAGTTTTATTATTCTTTATTGGCGGGTTTGTAGCACTTATGGAGAAGTCGGGTGGAGGGGCAGCACTTGCCTCAGGTGCCATAAAGTACATTAACACACGCGCAAAAGCACAAATCTCTGCGTGGTTTGGCGGAATTATCATTTTCTTTTCCGATTTGGGGACACCACTAATTGTTGGTCCGGTTTTTGAAAAGATTTTCGATAAAGCCAAAATCTCAAGGGAGAAGCTTGCATGGATCATCGATTCAACGTCATCTCCTGTCGCAGTATTGATCCCATTCATCGGATGGGGCGTATATATAATGGGGCTTATAAAAAAAGAATTCGAATTGTTGAACATAAACACATCTGAATTTAGTACGCTTATTCAGGTGATTCCATTTCAGTTTTATGCACTTTTGACCGTTTCAATGGTGCCCCTTGTGGCGTTGACGAAATTGGACTTTGGACCGATGGCAAAGGCGGAAAAAAGAGTGCAGCTAACGGGCAATCTGTATTGGCCTGAGTCAAAGCCTCTTAGAAAACCAGAAAATGTGGAGGGATTCACAAAAAATGGACATGCCATATTAATTTGGCTGCCGCTTTTGGTATTATTCATTACCTTATTCGGATTGTTAATTTCATTCGGCTTCCCGTTTGAGCCAGTACCAGGAAATGAATTCAGGGTTTCTTTAAGTGCTGCATACTTATTTGCGGCGTTATCGATTGTCATCTTAATGATTATGTATAAAGTGAAAAAGTTCGGAGAGATTGTTGATATTTATACATCTGGAATGCAGAAAATGGTTTACGTTGCAGTCACACTTGTCCTTGCTTGGTCGCTTGGCAAAGTAATTAATGAAATGGGAACTGCAGCGTTTATTGTTGAGGCGATGAAAGGAAATGTTCCATCGTTCATCATACCTGCAATCTTATTCTTAGTTGGAGCGGGGATGTCTCTTGCATCCGGTACGTCATGGGGGACATTTGCGATTATGCTCCCAATAGCCATTCCTATGGCTGCAGGTCTCGATGCGCATTTGTTAGTTTGTATAGGAGCTGTTCTGTCAGGTGGTATCTTCGGAGATCACTGTTCTCCAATTTCCGATACGACAATCTTATCGTCAACAGGGGCCGGAGCGGATCATATCGATCACATAAAAACGCAGTTTCCATATGCGCTCATTAATGCATCGATTGCATTAATCGGATTTGTCGTTGCCGGGATTACAGGAAGTGCATTCACTTTAATCTTGACGATAGTACTACTTATAGCAGCTGTTTTTGTATTATCTAAAATACACACAAGAAAGTATAGTGAAGGGGTTGAAATATAAGTGAAACTATGGGGCGGACGATTCACTAAACGTGAAGAAGAAATCATGGAGAAATTCAATACATCTTTACCTGTTGATAATAGGCTATATCATGAAGATATAACTGGAAGCATTGCTCACGTAAAAATGCTTGTGAAATGTAAATTACTCACAGAGTCTGAAGGTGAATTACTTATTAGCGGGCTGGAATCGATCATCAGTGATATAGAGTCCGGTGTATTGAAAGTGGAAGGCGAATATGAAGATATCCATTCTTTTGTTGAAATGAATTTGACAATGAGAATTGGTGACACAGGAAAGAAACTTCATACTGCACGAAGCAGGAATGACCAAGTGGCGATTGACATGAGGCTTTACGCAAAAAATAAAGCCGGAGAAGTGGTGACTGTCCTTCAGCAACTTATCCATTCGTTAAATGAGAAAGCAGCAAATAATAATGTCATCATGCCTGGATACACACATATGCAAAGGGCACAGGTCATAACATTCGGCCATCATCTGGGTGCATACGTACAAATGTTTAGCCGTGACAAAAAGAGAGTCCAGAATGCCATTGACTTATTGGATGAGAACCCGCTTGGATGTGGTGCATTGGCGGGGACAACACACAACATCGACCGTCAAATAACAACAGACCTTTTAGGATTCTCTAAACCTGTAGACAACTTTTTAGACGGGGTAAGTGATCGGGATTACTTACTAGAAATCATGGCAAGTTTTTCAATTATGATGATGCACTTGAGCCGCTTGAGCGAAGAACTCATTCTCTGGAGCAGCCAGGAATTCAAATTTATCGAAATGGATGATGCCTATTCAACGGGGAGCAGCATCATGCCTCAAAAGAAAAACCCGGATGCAGCCGAACTTATAAGAGGGAAGACAGGCAGAGTATACGGTTCTCTATTTTCGTTGCTTACGACACTGAAAGGATTGCCGCTCACATACAACAAAGACATGCAGGAAGATAAAGAACAGTTTTTTGATGCAGTCGATACAGTAATAGATTGCCTTGAAATTATGTCAAAAATGATTGATACGCTTCTGGTAAAGGAAGAAAACATGAAAGCTGCCATTAAAGCAGGCTTCTTGAACGCAACCGAAGTTGCAGATTATTTAGTGAGCAAAGGTACTGCATTTAGAGATGCCCACGAAATCGTCGGCAAGATCATTATATATTGTGAAGAGCAAAAGATGGCGATTGAAGATTTAACGGTCGAAGAGCTAGCACAGTTTAGCAGCAGCATAACAGACGATATTTACGAATACATTGACTATGAGAACATATTAACCAAAGGGAACAAAAAACTAATCAAACAGATTTCGGGATAAAATTAAGCAAACAGGACCAATCGGAGAGGGGTTGGTCCTGTTTGCTTGCCTATTAGCAATCGTATCGGTGTGGACCTGACCATTTTTTGAAAAATCCAATTATTATAAGGGGGGGCAGGAATCGTTATTCATGTAAGAAAGGTGCCTGACCCTGGCTGTGATAATATGTTAATTAGCGAGGGGACAGGTACCTTATTTTCAGGATAGAATATAACTTCAATAATTCATTATTTAGATGCAAACAATTTAAGCTCTTCCGTATCCAAATTAATCGTTCCTTCATAGTCCATGCCAATCTTTTCAAGCAGCCTGGAGGAAGCATGATTGTCCAGGGATGTGATGGCCAGGATCTGGTTAAGAGCGAGTTGTTCATGTCCATATCTCAGTGTGGCAGAGGCTGACTCGTAGCCATAACCTTTATTTTGATATTTGGATAAAAAAGCAAAGCCTATATCAACATCTTCTAGAGAATCTCTTTTTATCAAACCGCACATTCCAATAGGAGTGCTTCCTTCCTTGAGTTCAGCCAGATAAAGGCCAAAGCCCAGCTGAGAATACATTTGCATAGGGCCGCTAATAATATAATGCCTGGCATCCTCAAGCGTCCGGACACCTTTATCTCCAATAAAACGAATCCATGCAGGTTCATTTAAAAGTTCGAGAATGAATGCTGCATCATCTGGTGTTAACCAGCGAAGAATTAATCGATCTGTTTCAAGTACTTTCAATTTTTAACACCTCATTTATTTACAATCTGTTAACCATTAAGCTCAATTATTTATTTTTCAAGGCATGCTATAACAAATATACATCTTAAATTATTATTAGAGCAAATTGAATATTCTTATTTCTTGACTGGTAATTCTCCCAAAGATTCACTAATGAGTTATCACTGTAAACCTGTTAGCCTTGTAAGTGGCCTGTTTTTGCCTAAAAACTACAAACAGGAGGTTTACAAATGAAAAATTTAGTAACGTTTGTTGCTGCCATTTCACTCATTATGGGTTCATATAGTGTGTTTCCTGCTGATCATTTCGATGCTGAGACAGTGGATCAAAAAGCCGCAGAAACACTGACATATAAAAAAGTTGAGGTTGACGCGAAGAAGTCATCATCAACGGATCATCGCTTTATCAAAGAGGAAGAAAAAAAGCTGCTTGCCCGACTTGTACAGGCTGAAGCAGAAGGGGAGCCGTTTGAAGGGAAAGTTGCAGTTGCTGACGTGGTGCTGAATCGTGTTGAGCATGAACAATTCCCGGATACAGTCAAGGATGTTATTTATCAAAAGAATGCTTTTGAACCTGTTCAAAATGGTTCCATTAATAAACCGGCAAGTAATGAAGCAGTTCAGGCCGTCGAGACTGCTCTTATTGATAAGGAGCAAAACGAAGATTTCCTATATTTTTATAACCCTGAAACAGCTACAAGCCAGTGGATCTTTTCACGTCAAGTTGTGAAAAAAATCGGCAATCATGCATTTGCTATATAAAAGCGCGTACAGTCATAAAGGCTGCGCGCTTTTTTTATTGGCAAAAAAAGCAAAGGGAGGAGGAAATTTAAGAAAGGTAGCGAAATTTGTTTGAGGTAAATACTTCCATGAAGGAGATGTGAAAATGAATATCATTGTAATGGAATTACCCCAAACTGAAGTTGCATTTATCAGGCGTACCGGAAGTTATTTTGAACTGCAGGATCATTGGGGAGATTTGATTAGCTGGGCAAACACCAATGGGCTGATGCCGCCGAAGCAATCTTTTATCGGCATTT
>JAPSKD010000276.1 GCA_031177865.1 Bacillus sp. (in: firmicutes)
ATGATCAAGCCTTCTCCGGCTAACATTTCCAATGCTTTTTTTGTCGTAATTCTACTTACATCATATTGTTCAGATAATTCTTTTTCAGATGGGACCCGGTCCCCTTCTTTATACACTCCTGAGATTATATCTTTTTTTATGTTTTCATATAAAACCTCATATAACGGCTTTGACAAATGGAACACCAACCTTCGAAAAAAATGATTCTATACATAATGTTATATCATGATATATCATATATGTAAAGGTTATCATTTTGGTCTTACGCTTGTGCTAAAGGATTAGAAAATTGAGTTTAACTTCTGCCAAAAGGAATTTTACTAGCGAGCTATTGGTGGTGGTTTTAGATGCAACCAATATGGGTAAAACAACTTCAATCCATTGCACAGGTAGGATTAACTTACTCGAAAGATATATACGACTTGGAAAGCCTTGAACTGATTAGAAAAATTAGTGTTGAAAGATTTGTTTGGAAAAGAAACTGGTTATGCAACTCAAAAGGTGGATATTAGGTCTGTTGTCTTTAAAGATAATAAAATTTTAACGGTTAGAGAAAAACATAGATGGGGAATTGGTCGTTACCATGCGGTTGGGGTGATATTGGATTAACTCAAGCGAAGTTGCTGTCAAAGGAGTAAAAGAAGAATCGTGGTTTGCCTTCAGAACAATTAAATTAAATGATGTACTTGATATGAAGTGCCATCCTCCTTCTCCCTATCACGTATATAAAATGTTGATCCAGTGTGAAATAATATGTGGGCAGCCAAAAGAAGGAATTGAAACGAGTGCAGTTGACTTTTTTTGCCGAAAATCAACTACATCATTATCGATATCTTGAAATACGGAATCACGAAATAAATTGGTTTTTAAATATTTAGATAATCCTGATGATCCTGCATATTATGATTGATGTTAAAGTTATTCCACAACTTGCTGCAATATTAGATAAAAACGCTGTTGAAGTCAGATCAACAGCGTTTTCTATTGTGACTAATTTTGTGAATTGTTTTGAGGTTTTCAAGGAGAAACCAATCGGGTTTTTGTTTCTTTAAACGGCCTCTTAAGTTCACTCCTCTTTCCTTTTAAACTTTTTCACAATTCCACATACAATTTTGTGATATACTTCACAATAAGGGAAATTGTTTTTATAGGGTAATCGAAGATTTTATAACAATTCCGTTCTCCAAGCTAAAACCTTCTCTTCACGATATAAATCTGCCTTGCCCTGAGAGTTAAATAAGTTCATTTTGTATTTCACTACTTCTTTCGCCGCATCAATACATTCAGGATAGATTGCGTTAGGATCCCAAAGTTCGGTTTGTGCTAAAATTTCTCGGCATTTTTTATAAAAAGCGTATTTATAGTCTGATGAGATGTTTACCTTTTGGATTCCGATTCTAACGGCTTCGGCTATTTCTTCATCCGGATTCGCTGAGCCTCCGTGAAGGACAAGTGGAATATCTACCTCCTGCTTAATAGCCTGCAGGATGTCCATTCGGAGTTTTGGTTCCATGTCTTTTGGATAAATGCCATGGCATGTGCCGATCGCAACTGCTAGTGTGTCCACACCTGTGCTTTCTACAAATTCTTTTGCATCTTCAGGTCTTGTGTAAATAACCTCAGATACACCACCCTCTACAGATGTTCCTGTGTTTCCGATTGTACCTAACTCACCTTCAACTGACACACCTAATGGATGGCTGATGTCGACGATTTCCTTAGTTAGTTTAATATTTTCTTCTAATGGTAATAGTGAACCATCAATCATGACTGAGCTAAAGCCCACCCGTATCGCCCTCATAATATCAGCTACATTTCCTCCGTGATCCAAATGAAGAACGAATGGTACATGACTGTTTTTGATTCTATTTAACACATAACTGAAGAAGTCATCTTTTGTAAACTCTAATTCTGTTGGATGTACAGCAATAATAGCCGGAGAATTATTTTTCTCTGCCTCCTCTACTACGACTCTTAGAAAATTACTATCTGCTACATTGAAAGCACCTACTGCAAATGTATGTTTTTTCGCCACTTCTAATAATTGTTTCATATTTATCAACATTTTTTATCTCTCTCCTTTTATTATATAGATTTGTTTTCTGATCCGGATAATCGGATATAATATTTTACTAAATCTGTTCCCGCAGTAACTGTTTGGTGTATTAAATTAAAGTAACTCACTTCCGGGTCCTCACTTAAATCATCTTTTATTCGTTGAACCTGAGCATTCATAAAGTCTGAGCCAACATTAATTTTATTGATCCCAAGTTCAATTGATTTTCTGATATTTTCTTCCCCGCACCCTGATCCTCCGTGGAGAACGAGTGGAATATTTGTTGCCTTTTTTATTTTTTCCACTATATCAAATCGAAACTTCGGAACATATCCGTCGGGATAATTTCCATGACTTGAGCCAAAAGAGATGGCTAAAGCATCTACCCCAGTTTTTAATGCAAACTCAATTGCAATATCAGGATTGGTATACATCTCGTCATCTGTCATATGGTCACTGGAGATTGAGCCAATGTTTCCTACTTCTCCTTCTACACTGGCATCATAGGTTTGGGCAAATTCGACCATATTCCGCGTAATGTCAATGTTTTTCTTGATTGGATATTTGGAAGCATCCATCATGACACTGGAAAATCCATCTTTTAAGCACCTTTTGACAAAGCCAATATCCTGGCCGTGATCTAAGTTGATCGCTACCTCTACACTTGCCGCATTTGCCATCTCAATGATTGGCTGTGTCAGAAGTTTACTGCCTAAGTGAGCCATCAAGTGGTCCTGAAGTAAGTCAATGATAATCGGTGCTCTTAATTCCTGAGCTGCATTGATCACAGCTTTAGCCGTTTCTAAGTTAAAGCAGTTAATCGCCATAACCGCATATTTGCCGGTATTTGCACGATCAAGCATGCCCTTCATTGATACATACATATTTATCGCATCCTATCTTTTAAATGGTTATTTTGATATCAGAAAGATCCATCTCTTCTTCCTCTGTCTTATCCTCAGCCAATTCATTTGCAGGTTCTTTCTTCCATAGAAACAACATGACACCTGTAATGACTGATCCAATCAGTAAAGCTAATAGGAACAGGAATGGATGGGTCATTGCCGGTACAATAAATAATCCACCTGATGGAACGGGTGATCCCACACCCCACATCATTGAGAATCCGCCACCGATCGCTGCCCCAGTTGTACATGAGACCACAACTCTTACGATATCAACAGCTGCAATAGGAATTACACCTTCTGTAATCATACAAACTCCCATTGGAAAGGCTATTTTAATATTGTCTTCTTCCGATTTGGTATAACGCTTTTTTCGTAGAGCTTTTGATAAAACCCAGGAAATTGCCACACCAAACGGAGGTACCATGGAAGCCAGAATTTTCACTGCTTCCGGTTCATAAATTCCCTCAAGTAAAAGGCCATCTGCAAACAGTGAAGCAACTTTATTGACTGGACCACCAAAATCAAACGCTGCCATTCCCCCTAATATAGCGCCAAAAACGAATCTCATTGAACCTTGCATACTTGTTAAAAAGGAGGTTAATCCATCTGTTGCCCATACAATTGGAACTCCAAGGATAAAGAACATCAGTAACCCGATGACAACACTGGAAATCAGCGGAATAATCATCATTGGCATTAAGCCCTCTGCCCATTTTGGTACTTGTAAATGTTTCTTCAGGAACAAAACAAAGTAACCAACTATGAACCCACCCAACATACCTCCTAAGAATCCGGCACCAATTGCATTCGCAATGAGACCCATTAAGAGTCCTGGTGCGATACCTGGCCGATCTGCTATCGAGTAGGCAATCGCACCTGCAATGACAGGAGCAAGCAGTCCCATTCCAAGCACACCTAGAGAGACTAGTGCTGATGGAATCGAATAAGCTCCCTGATAATTTTCAATAACCGTTCCACCAGTTAAATTTCCAATCGCAATTAAAAGTCCTGATGCAACAACAAGTGGTAACATAAAGGATATAGCGGTTAAAGCATGCTTCTTAATTTGAAGTTTTTTTAACATATAATGGACCTCCCTTATTGTTGTGTGTTTAATTCAGCCTCAATCTTTTTATACAATTGCTTCGGTGCCTTGATCGCAATATTAGTTGAGATTTCAACAATTTTCTTTCCTTTAAAACGCTCTTTCCCGCTAACTTTAATATCAGCAGCGATAATGACCAAATCTGCTGCCGCAATTTCCTCTTTTGTTAACTCGTCTTCTATGCCAATCGTTCCCTGTGTTTCGATACGAACTTTATGTCCGAATTCATGTCCTGCTTTGATTAGTTTTTCTTTCGCGATATACGTATGGGCAATACCAGATGTACAAGCAGAGATTCCAACAATATTCATAAGCAATTCCCCCTAATTTTGTTTAGATAATAGATGTAAAAACTCTTTTTTTGTTTTTAATGTTTGAAACTGTTCGATGGTCTCTTCGTCTGATAATAAGACGGCCACTTTCTGAAGCAATTTAATATGTGTTGTCGTTTTATCAGCATTTTTCACCGCGAATAATATGATAATATTGATGGGATTCCCATCCATTGACTCCCATTCCACAGGCTTCTTTGTTCTTCCAATGGCAATAGAGGTCTTCAATACGTAATCTGATTTGCCATGAGGAATGGCGATTCCTTTTTCTAAACCTGTAACTCCCTCATTTTCACGGTACATCACATCCTGAATAAACCCTTTTTCATCGCTTATGCAACCGTTTACAAATAAGAGGTTTGTTAGTTCCTTGATAACTTCAGTCTTCGAGGTTGCTTGTAAATCCAATTGAATGAGATCTTCTGATACAACTCTACTAAAATCTAATTCCTCCATTTTTATTTCCAATCTAAGAGCCTCCTTTTCTACTGATATGTTTGTGATAAAATCACTTGTTGTTTGTAATAATTTTTTATAAATTCATCGATCTTGTACTTATCCTCATCATTTAAAATAGGACTGACAAGAATCGTTGGTTTATCTATAATGCTATGAGTTTTGACTGTGGAAATCACGAGTTCAACATCGTCATAATCACTTTGTTTAATCCGCTGTTGAGCGATAATCTTTTTTACCAGGATATTCGGGAAGCTTTTCTTGATTTTCCCGCTTAACAAATGAGAAGTCCCAATACCACTTGTACACTCTATAAGGATTGGAATCTTATTGGCAAATCGTTCATCATAAGAAATTTGAAAATAAAGTGTGATATAGCCAATTTCTTCGTCTGTCAATTCTTTATCGTAGATTTCATCTTTTATTAGTTCTTCAGTACTGTGTTTGACCAAGTTGAATATATTGGAAAAATTCGTTTTAATAGACTTTAAGATCGGGTTAATGATGAAAATGTGATGATCCAGCCGATATACCATACTGTGAAGATGCAGTGTCAAACGCTCTATTAAATCGTCATCCTCTATAAACTGATATCCACTATTTTCAGTTACTTTTAAAATTAACTGCTGCGCCAATATCTCAACATTTTTATGAAGAATTTTCTCAGTGTCTTGATTTAATAAAAAACGGGAATTAAGTTTATAGGCTTTTAAAATATAATAAAGATGATAAATTTCGGATTTTCTTAACTGAATGGAATAAGATGATTCGAGTTTTGCAACCAAGTTCATCGTCATATCAAAGATAGGTGATGGTTGATCCATTTCTTCATAAATCTTCTCTTTTTTAATTACAGGTTGAACATTATTCGTATGTTTTTCAATAATGGAAAGCAGTGAACAAAATAAAGTTAAATAGTATGGCTGATCTAATACCAAGTCATGATCCAATTGCATACCGTGCAGAAGCTCTTTGATTTTACTCAGGCTTTTGTTTATAACCTTTATATTTCGAATCGAATCAGGTATATCATATTGATTAAACGGATCTCCCGATTGTTTCAAATAACTTTCTATAATAACAGACATGATCCGATAAATTGAAAGTTGATTTCCTTTCAAACAAGTTCCGTCATTTTTTCTCGATAATCGCAAACCATACGGCTTTATCTTGTTTTCGATATGCTTAAAATCGTTCATGATGGAACTTTGACTAACAAAGTAACGTTCTGATATTTTCTGGATGGATGTTTTACATGGTGTAATAGAAAGGAGAAATAGTAATAAATTTAGACGTCTTTCCTCGGGATGTTCAATCTGATCTACTTCATTCCACTTCCTTTCCTTAACCTCTTCAAGGCAGTATCCGGACTTCTCTTTTTTTCTTATTTTGTACTGAGGAGAAGCCAATTCTAATAACTCTTGCATATCCCGGTAAATCGTTTTAGCTGAAACAGAAAGCTCCGCAGCCAATTCAGAGGCTGTTACATATCCACTCTCCTTTCGCAGAATTTCAATGATTTTACTCTTACGATCATTCAAGAAATTCTCACCTCATTTCGTCCTTGCTATGATCTTATCTTATCAACATGAAAACGCATACACAATTACAAAATTGGTTTGGGATTTGTGTCCGTATTGGTGTGGGGGGAGGAAATAATTTTTATAACAATATTTTTATGTAAGTGTCTTCACTTTGATTTTATGGGAAATTATAATATATTTTAGAGTACAAAAATTGGACAAACATGGATATGGCACATATCGCTTGAGAGAACTAATTAGAGTAGGCATTAAAGTGAAGTGCACAAAATTTTTTGGTTTGATATGTATCACCTGCGGATGAGAAAGGGTGGGAATGAAAGATAATGCAGAACAATACGGCTTTTTGGAAGAACTACTTAGCAAATGCACAGTTCGAATTATCGATT
>JAPSKD010000277.1 GCA_031177865.1 Bacillus sp. (in: firmicutes)
TACTTATTGCATCACTTGTTTTGCTTGGACTTGGCTGGAATTTTGGTTTAATTAGCGGCACAGCCATTCTTGTAGATGCAACCCCGCCATCTGCCCGGGCTAAAACGCAGGGTTCTGTAGATGTTTGGATTGCTTTGTCAGGAGCATTAGGAGGAGGCTTATCGGGAATGATTGTCGCACATTTTAGTTATGCAGCCCTTTCAATTACCGGCGCTGTGCTTTCATTACTGTTTATTCCAATCGTTGTCCGGGCCGCTAACAATCAGAACAAGGTTTAATAATAATATGGATAAATGAAAATTCAAGGTATTTTCAAAGTAAAGAACGCCATTAAACTTTTAAAGGTATTCTTAAAATTGAGTATGGAAATCTTCTTCGAAAGAAAAATTCCTTTCAAAGAGACTTATATATAATGGAACTGCTCTGTCATAAATATAGGAAGAACACATACACGCGGCCGGAAATCGATAGAATGAAAAAAGGGGTTTGACTAAACGATCAACATCCCCTTTTTTCATTCACATGTTGCAAATCTAGCTTTTAATGTAGAAGATTACAGTTCAAGGGTTTATTTTTTATGATAGTCCTGTGAATTTATATAAGAAAGTATATTTTAGCGGACTGAAAAGACAGGGGTATGATGGAAGGCTTTTTTTAAAAAAGGAAAGTTCCTAAAAATACCTGTATTATTTTAATCGGGGGAGAAGCATGACGATATATGAACAAATTAAATCCGTGTTAAATAACAGCATAGGAGAGGTTATTACATCAAGTAAAGTA
This sequence comes from Bacillus sp. (in: firmicutes), assembly GCA_031177865.1. Classification (GTDB taxonomy): domain Bacteria; phylum Bacillota; class Bacilli; order Bacillales; family Cytobacillaceae; genus Neobacillus. The sequence continues at coordinate 781 of JAPSKD010000277.1, forward strand.
AAAGAGAGGCTTTCAAAGGAGTATGGAACAAATCCCAACAGTATTATCTTATCCGATTACTGCTACAATCGCTATAATTCCGGGACTGCTTTCACGAAGCATCTCTTTGTTTACATGAATCGAAGCACCTACAAATATATAGGAGAGAATGCGCCGTACACAGGTTTTGTTTTCCACAGACCAAAAGGAGCCGAGGCTGAACGAATTGTTGGAGAATGGACAAACGGCATGTTTGCTTTTTATCAGAAGCATCAAAATATACAGCCAGGGAACGAAGGGAATCAGGCTTACATAAGCAAAAAACAGATTGCGAAGCTCTATGAGGAATACTTCGATATTCTTAAATTCGAAATGGCCGCACTGAACTGTAAGGCTACGGAATTAAGGCATTTAATTGGAAGACTCGGGGAGTTCTTTTGCGTACTTCAAACAGGAGGAGAACTGGCTAGACAAACAAATCAGCATGGATTTGATGTCTTACATAATGGAAGAAGAATTAGTGTGAAAACGACAGCTCAAAATAGCGGCTTTATCTCGATCAATCAAAACACCTTTAGCCAATTTGATGATTTTTTTGTTGTACAGTATATAAATGATGACTTCAAAATATTGTTTTATGGCCCAAAAGAACAAGTACCGATTTCTCGAACATATGGAAATAAATATGAAGTGGATCTGAGTGCTTTGAAGAAATACTGGAAAGAGCAATAACCTTCCGGGACAAAAGGCCAACCGGGATACTTAGAGGTTGCTTATGCGATTGGCTATGGAGCGGAAGAAAGTTACGGTACTATATGAACAAAGGTAAGTTAACTGAAGTCATAACAGAAACTGGGTTTTCCATAATCAACGTGCTAAAATGATGGGGAAAATAAAGTTAAAAGTCTATTAAAAAAGAAGATAATAGATAAAAAAATCGTAATGTAATTGACCCGCATTAAAAATATTTAGTAATATAGGGTTTACACAAGAAAACGTTTTCTAAATTTGAGGTGATGATTTTATGTCTATTACTATTCAAGATATTGCTAAAGAAGCGAAAGTTTCAATTTCAACCGTTTCAAGAGTAATTAATGATTCAAAAACAGTTAGTCCAGAATTAAAGACAAGAGTGCAAGAAGTAATAAAAAAAACAGGCTTCAAACCTAATTCTTTAGCAAGAAGTTTAATTACTAATAAAACAAACATTATCGGAATTATAGTACCGGACATTTCAAATCCAGTATTCGGTGCTTTAACGAAGGGGATTAACAATGTTTGTGAACAAAAAAACTATACTTTAATGGTTTGTGAATCAGGGGGCAAACAGGAAAAGGAAATCGAACTATTAAAAATATTAGAGGATAAAAAAATAGATGGTATTTTATTTGCAGGAGTCGATGTTAATACCATGCTAATAAATGAAATGAAAAAAAAGGAATTCCCTGTAGTTTTGGTTACTCAAGAAGCCTCAGGTGGAGAAGAAGTAATAGATACAGTAGTTCATGATAATATACGGGCAATATACGATGCGGTCTCTTTTTTGATTGAAAATAATCATAAAAAAATTGCATTTATAGGTGGACCAAAAAATGATTATTCATCCGGTCAAAAAAGGTTGAAAGGGTTTCAGTTAGCCTTAAAAGAAAACAAAATTGAAGTTCCTGATTCCTATATTGAACATGGAGATTTCAGCTTCGACTCTGGCTATAACTGTATGAAAAGAATTTATGAAGAAAATATAGTACTACCAACTGCTGTAATGGTCTGCAACGATATAATGGCTGTTGGGGCGATAAGATTTTTGAAGAGCGCTAAAGTTTCAGTGCCTAATGATATTTCTATTTTAGGTTTTGATGACTCTGAAATAGGAAAATATTTTAGCCCTGAATTATCAACGGTTAGAATTTCTTACTTTGATGAAGGTGTTAGAGCAGCAAAGACGCTTTTTAAACTTATGAATAATAAGAATGCTACGATACCAAAGACTCAATTCGTACCACATAAAATAATTAGAAGAAATAGTGTGCGTAGAAATACAGAGCTAATTTAACAGGAAGGAAAACCTTTTCCTTCCTGTTAAATTTTTTTTGCTCTGTTTTTTGTTTAAAAAGATAAGATTTTAATAGATCCAGCTTAAAAACCGGAAAATTCTATTGAAAAAATTATATATTTTTTCAAAAAACTGGTTGATTTAATAAATTTTATAATTTATAATTTTCTTACAAAGGGAAACGCTTTCAAAATAGGAAAAGGTTTTCCTGAGGGATTTTAAAATTTATTGTAAGGTGGAGGATCCTTGATGAAGCAAAAAGTAAAAAAGTTATTGGCACCTGTAATTGCAGGATCACTTATTTTTTCTTTAGCAGCATGCAGTAATGGCAATACCTCATCTTCAAACACGGATTCAAAGGGTCCGGTGGAAATCACGTTCTCATTTGACCAAGGGATTGGAAAACCGGCTCAACAACTGATTGATCAGTATAATGCGAATCAAGACAAAGTAAAAGTGAAAACGAATATTTTGCCGCAAGATGCAAACGTCGTACACGATGATTTCGTTAACAAGCTAGCATCCGGTGATAAAAGTGTGGACATTATGGCAGTAGATGTTGTCTATGTATCAGAGTTTGCTGCCGCTGGCTGGTTAGAAGATTTAACACCACATTTTGATAAATCTACACAAGATAAGTATTTGCCTGGAACCATTGATGCAGCAACGCACGAAGGAAAACTGGTTGCATTCCCATGGTTCACCAATGCGAGTGCTTTATTCTACCGCAAGGACGTACTGGAACAATTGGGAGTTCAGCCGCCTACTACGTACCAGGGATGGATGGATCTTGCTGAAAAAGCAAAAGGCGTAAATGGCGTTGAATATATAGCAGATTTCCAGGCTGCACAATCCGAAGCTTTAGTTTGTAACTGGGTGGAATTTGTAGCGAATAACGGCGGGGAAATATTAGACTCATCTGGCAAACCAGTTGTAAATTCTAAAAACAATATCGAAGCTACTCAAATTATGGTTGATTTAGTGAAAAATTATGCTCCAAAAGGAATTACTACTTATACAGAACCGGAAAGTGAGCAATTATTTTTAGATGGTAAAGCTTTATTTTTACGCGATTGGTCCGGATTCTGGAGCCAAGCAAATCGTGAGGGTTCAAAAGTGAAAGACCTGGTGGGCGTAACTACTCTACCAATTGGCCCTAAAGGTGAAGAACCACACTCTACTTTAGGTGGTCTTGATTTGGTCATCAATAAAGCTATTGACGAAGACCACAAAAAAGCTGCTATTGACTTCATTAAGTATTTATCTAGCGAAAAAGTACAAAAAGAAATGAATTTAATTGCTGCACAACCGCCTGTTTTACAATCGGTTTATAAGGATCCAGAGGTTCTAGAAGTCAATCCGTTCTACGAAGAGTTTTATGGCATTATTATGAATGGTAAACCAAGACCGATGTCTCCTAAATATGCAAAGGTTTCTGATTCCATCCAACGAAACATTCACTCCGCTTTAACAGGAAAAGTGGATGTAAAAGAGGCGTTAGATAAAACCCAAAGTGAACTAGAAGAGTTAAGCAATTAAAGAAAATAAAAAGCAAATTACCTGTAGATTACCATGGTGTTCTACAGGTAATTTTCATAAGAAAGGAGAAATGTGGGAATGAAAAGTTCGCTGCAAAAGCAAGAAGCGAAAGACGCAAGGATAAATGTGGGAATGAAAAGTTCGCTGCAAAAACAGAAAGCGAAAGACGCAAAGATAAATGTGGGAATGAAAAATTCACTGCAAAAACAGGAAACGAGAGACGCCTGGATCATGATGGCCCCGGCAATTATCATTTTGTTGATTATTGCTATTTATCCAATCTTAAGAACCTTTTGGATTAGTTTGCATGAAATGGTGTTGACAGACCCGGGTTCAGGATTTCCGTTTATCGGTATAGAGAATTATATGAAATTGTTTCAAGACCAAAGAGCATTAACATCCATTGCTTTTACATTTAAATTCACGATTACGACCGTTGTTTTGGAATTAATCATTGGTGTCGGTTTCGCACTCATCATGAACAAAAAGTTTAAAGGCCGGGGATTAGTTCGAGCAGCGATTTTGATTCCATGGGCGATTCCAACAACAGTATCTGCTCTAATGTGGAAATTTATCTATAATGACCAGTATGGTTTGTTTAATGATGTGTTGTATCGACTTGGAATCATCAACGAATATAAAGCTTGGTTAAGTACAGAAAGCGGTACGTTCATGGCGCTTGTTATTACGGATGTATGGAAAACAGCTCCGTTTATGGCTTTATTAGTTTTGGCAGGACTTCAAATGATCCCAGATGAATTATATGAATCTGCCAAAATAGATGGTGCCAATGCCTTTCAAGCGTTTGTGAAAATTACCTTGCCTATGGTAAAGAGCACTATATTAGTAGCATTGTTATTCAGAACATTAGATGCGTTTAGAGTTTTTGATTTGGTTTCGGTTATGACCGGAGGAGCAAATGAATCTGAAAGCATATCTTTATATGCCTATAATAACCTGATGAAATTCCTTGACTTCGGATATGGTTCTGCCTTGTCGATCATAATTTTTATCATCGTCTTTTTCATTAGTCTGATTTACATGAAAGCGTTAGGGAAAAATCTAGCTTAATTTCAAGAAAGGAAGGATTACGATGAGTGTTAAAGTGACGAGGATGTTAAAGACTTACTTATTTTATGTCATGGTCTTATTGTTTTTAGTCTTTATCATGCTTCCATTTGTCTGGCAATTTTTAACGTCAATAAAACCACTGTCGGAAATAGCGACTATCCCTGCAAAATGGTTTCCAAGTAAATTAAACGTCCAATTTTATTTTAACGTGTTTGAAAAACACCCGTTTGCTAAGTATCTATTAAATAGTTTTATCGTTGCGTCGATCACCACATTTTTAAGCATTTTAATTGGTGCTTCGGCCGCTTATGCACTGGCAAGACTTCGCTTTAAAGGTAAAAAAGTTCTGCTTCTGGCAATTTTAAGCATATCGATGTTCCCGACTATTTCAACAGTGAGCCCGTTGTTTTTAATATTAAAAAATTTAGGGTTATTGAACACATATGCGGGGTTAATCATTCCTTATATCACATTTGCTTTGCCGTTATCCATCTGGCTGTTAACCAATTTCTTCAGTCAATTGCCGAAAAGCTTCGAGGAAGCAGCTATTCTTGATGGATGTACAAGGATGCAAATCTTCTTTAAGATTATGCTGCCGTTAATCAGACCTGCCACATTCTCGGTTGCCTTGCTGGTTTTTATTAATTCATGGAATGAATACATTTATAGTTTAACGTTTATGACAGATGACAATATGAGAACGGTACCTGTTGGAATTTCCTTATTCCCAAGTAACTATGAACTTCCATGGGGTGATATGGCTGCAGCTTCGGTTGTCGTGACCGTACCACTTATTATTTTAGTCTTAGTATTCCAAAAGAGGATTATTGCAGGATTAACAGCAGGTGGAGTAAAAGAATAAAGGAGGAGTCAACATGGAGAAAATTCGGTTTGGACTAATAGGTTCTGGGTGGCGTGCTGAATTTTACATACGAATTGCAAAGGCAGTTCCTGATAAATTTGAATTAACAGAAGTATTGATAAGGGATAAAGAAAAAGGAAAACAATTCGCTGAAGCCTTTGGGGTAAAAGTCGTGAATTCTTTGGATGACCTGATGAAAAGCAATCCAGATTATGTGGTATTGTCCATCAAAAGAGGTACGGTAACGGATTATTTGATTGATCTATTCAAAAAAGGGATTCCTGTTTTATGTGAAACGCCTCCTGGCGAAACAATCGAATCGTTGGAAAAACTGTGGGAACAAGCAAAAAAATACAATGCAAAAATACAAATTGCAGAACAATATTTCTTGCAGCCTTTGTATGCTTCCTGGCTGAAAGTCATTAAAGACGGAAAGATTGGGGAAGTAGGAAACATTAATATATCATCGCTGC
>JAPSKD010000278.1 GCA_031177865.1 Bacillus sp. (in: firmicutes)
ACATTGGAAGATACTTAAAAATAATAAAATAAACTAAGCCTGGAATTAATAACAGGTAGAGCCATTTATCTCTTTTTAATCGTTGGATTTTGGAAATATTCGATTTTACTTCAGCCTTTGATGCTTTTTTTACTGTACTATAACCTGTTTCAACAGTTTCGACACTTTGTGCTTTGAGGCCGTCCATAAATTCACTCCTTTCAAATGCTAGGATTTTTTCTAAAACAGGCAGTGTATGAACACTGCCTGTTTTAACACCTAGTAATTATTTATTTGTTTTTTTGTATAAGTCATTGATTTCTTTGATATAGTCGTCTCCGCCAGTGCTGCGCCATAATTTAATCGCCTCTTCAAAGCCGGCTTCATCAATTTGTCCTACAATATATTTGATACGTGCGTCGTTGATAATATTGTCTAATTGCTGTCCTTTTTGAGCGTAAACTTCAGATAGGAAGGATTCTGCTGGGTTTGGAACAACAATTTTTTCGTTGTCTTTCAGTATTTGTGCCTCTTTTTCTCTAACAGCTGTCAATTCTGGTTGAATGAATCGACTTTCTGGAATACCCGGCACGAACTGATTTAAGTCTGTAAATTCATTGATAAGGGCTTGATCATTGTTTGTTAGAAGGGCTAATTTACCATCCTTGATTTCATAATGGCGGCCTTCTACACCGTTATAGGCTAATTTTTGTGCTTCTTCCTCATTCAATTTATCTATGAACGCTAAAATTTGCTTTAACTCTTCTTCAGTTTTTACACTTGATTTTGGAATAGCTAGCAATCCAGAGTAACCTGAGGTAGGCAGAGATCGAAGACCTTCTGGACCTTCAACCGCACCAAATATGTCAATCGGCTCAGTTAATTCAGGATTAGACTTTTTAAAATCTTCATCTGCACGGCGTCCACGGTCAAGTACGTCTACAATAACCCCAGCTTGGCTATTCATCAATGGATCTCCCCATTTTTGTGGGTCCATTACGGCAAAGTCTTCGTTGATTAATTTTTCATCATATAATTTCTTGAAGAAATTTAATGCGTTCATATATTCTTCGGTCATAAAGTCTGGCTGTAATTTACCATCCTTTTCACCCCATTTATTTGGAGCACCGAACCAAATTTGCATGATGTCAAATGGACCAGTGTATTTTGATATAACCATTCCATATGTGTCATCTTTGCCATTTCCATCAGGATCATTATGAGTGAATGCCTTTAATACATTATAAAAATCATCAATGGTTTTTGGTGTTTCTAACCCAACATTGTTTAACCAATCCTTACGAAATGTTACACCTAACCTACCAAGCGGGCGTGAACGATAAATGCCGTATATCTTTCCATCAATCGCACTATTTTGCAATGTAATTTCATTCGCTTTACTTAGATTAGGATAATCCTTTAAATATGGTCCAAGTTCCCAGAAGGCACCGTCGCGGACAGCACTAACGAAACTAGGGATCTTGGAAGGTATCATCATGATTTCTGGAAGGTCACCAGATGCTAGAGTGATATTTAACTTATCTGTATAGGAACTATTTAATACCCAATTCATAGTAATGTTTGTGTTTGTAAACTTTTCCATTTCCTTTAAAGCTGTACTGTCATCAGATGGCGGATCTGGTGTATACGCTGTTGTCATAATTCTAATTTCAGGAGTTGAACTTTTCCCTTCTTTACTACTACTGCTTGATGTTTCAGAATCACTGCATGCAGCTAAAGAAAATAATAACATTGCTGAAAGAGCTGGGACTGCAACCTTTTTTCCAAATAATCTTTTTTTCATTCTTTTTTTCATTTTCTTACCCCCAATTTTCACTTATAAGTTTAGATCTTGATTTAGTTCCTTTTTCCACTTCTATTAACAATGGCTACTGAAACATGTTCTACCTTGAAGGTAAACCGCTTTCATTTTTCCGACAATTACATTTTTTTGTACCTGCTAAAACCTTGTCCTTATCATGTTTTTAGCTCTTTAAACACTTTATTGTCGAATTAATACTTTGTTGAAAACCCTTATCCGCAAGGTATTCACCGATTAATTCCAATGAAAGAATCGTGTTCAGACACCATTGAGAGGTTGTATTGGTTGTTATGCTTGGAATTTCGGTTAAATCCCTCCATGCGCTAACTTCCTCCACTTTAATTGGGAGCACCATTTGACTTATTTCCTCATTTAGCAATAAATTCCATGCTATTTCAGCAAGCTTTGCATCTTTTTTCTTTGCTGCTGCATACGCTACCATTCCTGAAGCCAGCATTGGCAGGCTAAATAATTTTTCATGAAGAATTCCATTACTCCTCTTCATCTTTTCTTCATTACTAAGAACATAAAATTCACCAAATTCAGCCAGCATGTCTTCCCATTCTTTGTCCCCAAGAATCTGTGCCATTTCCATCCACGCCTGCGGTCCGCCAAATGCAATTACCATATGGTACCCTCCTGCATTACCATCGCCCATATGCTTTAGTGTGCTAGTTTCTGGATCATAGCCAAATGTAGGTCCTGATAACAGTCTGAAAGGTAGTTTTTTTAGTGTTTCAATACCAGACACGATTTTGTCTTTATACTCACCATTTTCTGTTCGTTCCCACTCCGAAAGCCAATTCGAACAAAAGGCTGCCCAATCTGGACCTACTCTAGCATGACTCCTAAACTGTTCTTTTGTATAGAACTCTCTCATAGGATCCAAGCGCAATAAAGCTTTATCAGCATCTCTTACTTCCGATAATAAGTCTCTTGTTCTTTCATCTGTGGTTAAAAAGTAATAAAATTTATGAAGACCTGCCATACTAATTCTTGCTTCTTTACAGCCGCAGCCCCAATGACTGACATTATGCCTTGACCCTAATCCTGCATATTCACCAAAATGATAGCAATCCACTTCACTTGTATGTCTGGTCATAGCCTCTGCCATGGTGAATACATCTTCCCTGCCTAAGCGCAGGAATGTGTACCACAGCCAAATATTCGGAACAAGTTCTGTATTTTGCCACGCAAATCCACCTAAATCATACCTCCATTGATGACGTACTGGATCGTATGTATGCATGACATCACCATAATTCCAAAAACCATACCATCTTCGCTGATCAATTTCTTTTTTATAAAAGTTGAATGCTTCATCAAGTTGATCTTCTAGTTTTTCTTTCATAGGAGTACTTCGATCCGGTAAACTCCAAACGCCTAAAGATTTCGTGCCGTAATAATACTCAGGTTCACAAACTAACAATAATGGTGCCTGCCACTCATCCGCTTTACTTACTAACTTTTGATTTGTCGGTGTTTCGGTATAAAAATGAAAAAATAGCTCACTTGTGTTTGCAATCCCCACCGGATCAGCTCTCATTTCATCAAATCCCTCATAGGCACTGACAACATGTGTTTCTTTGTTGTAATGGCGTAAATCCATTGCCTCTGCATCTGGTGACCAGAACCAAACCTTGAGTTTTGCCCTTTCTTGGCTTAAATTATTTACCTCTAGTGACGAAGGAAACTTCTGCCAAAAGTTCTTTAACCCAATAGCTACACCGCTGTCTGTGCCGCCCACATACATTAAACCTTTTGCTCTCGTACCATGTGTAGACTCTACCCAAGAAAAATCTTCGCTTGTTCGTTTAATAATTCGATAGTGATCTGAAGAATCCTGAGAGATTTTGAAATCATTCCAGATGGCATTTTGTTCTGCATGCTCGAGAATTTCAGCATATTGTTGTTCGATAAGGGTAATAACTTCTCCGTTAATCTGTTTTTCATATAATCCGCCTGCATTCCGATGCCTTCTCGTAAGCAATAGCTGTGCCGGCTCAGAATAAATCCCTGTATCCCCTGTGAATCGCACATTTCGATTGTATGGTTCCCCGGATAACGGAACCGTAAGTTCAAGTCCTACGCCTTTAATAAAGTCTAGATTCGGATTTCCATCATAAAAGAGTGTATGAACAGCACGAATAGATGAAGTATCACTGTAGAAATAAAGCCGTAGAACAAACGGCAGTAACTGTTGGGCTCCGAATATGTGTTGATGATTTCCTTCAATTCTAATCACACTTCTTAATGGCCCTTTTTGTTCGATCTGAACACGATTAATCTCACTTTGCAGTGGTTCTTCCCGGGTAATTTTTATACCATTTTCTTTATTGTGGGTCTCTCTTACAGCTATTAATCTTCCATCTTCACCGATTGTTTTCGCGCCAATTTTAACGGTTTTAATAATACTGCTGCCCTGTTTGTTTATCGTCACTCTTACTTTACCAGTATCAATTTCAATGCTATCAGCTGTTTCGCTTTTAATTAAAGCGCAGCTATGATCCTGCTTCTCGTTATTAATACATAGTTCAAATGTATTTTCTTCCCCTTTCAAAACAGCGGCATGGCCAGTCCACTTGACACTCCCGTCCGGCCAAAAGGCCATTGGCCAGTTTTGTATAGGGATATTTATTCCACTGTTATCCTTAAGACTAAGCGAGTGATTTCGATCAAGTTCTCCTTTTTTCCATGGAACGCCCCATGAAACCCCTGTTTTTTCAGAAGGTTTTTTGTTTAACCATTTTAATTTCATATCCAATCCTCCTATTCTTTCAATAATTTTCCATCTACTAGTTTTGGCAGGCTTTCAAATTCGGGAACATCAACGATATATATATTCCCATATCCATTCCGATCTGAGGTAAATAATACCTGATTGCCTTTATGGCTAAAGCGTGGATGAACATGGAGCTGCTGTACTTGAAAGCTTCCTCGGTGTTTGCATAAAATCCGTGGCCCTTCCATTTCATCAGTGTTTTTCTTCCACAAAAAAATACAATCCTGATACCTTTCACCATGATAGGCGCTCGACTGCTGTCCGTCCCCAACAATTAACTCAGAATTATTCGAGTGGATGTGCATATTTTGATATGGGAATTCAAATTCGTGCGTCCCCGAATTATCAAATTTTGTAAAACCGAGAAATTTACCATCTTTTCGGTCCAGTGATTCGGTAAATCCGTGATACCCAATATGAAGACCATCTGCATGCCAATATTCGTGACCTGCGAATTGGTTTGGTTCTCCTTCTCTAATCTTCCAAACCTCCCCAGTGTCTATATTCATAGCCCAAATTCGATGATCCACTCTTTCCCATGGACCTTCATGGCAGAATGTAATCAGTTGAGGCTGGGTTGGTGAAGCATTGACATGGCCAATCCATCGTTTTTCTTCATGAATTACTTTTGTCTCCCCTGTCTCAAAGGTTAGTAAACAAATCTGGCAATGCGGTCTCGCTGCTTCCGTTTCCTCAAAGCCGACATATCCACCTGAGAGGTTACTATGAATGGTTTTAGATAAATCCTCTGAAAGACCAAAACATAAATGCTTTCCATCTGCCGTACAACTAAGATTGCTAAAGTTATATCCTTCTGGCAGATTGAAGATAATCCTTTCTTCCAACGTATCTAGATTAATAGCTGTTATTGTTTTAGCTACTGTAAAGTAAGCTTCGTTCTTAGTAGGATTGATATATGTTCCTTGAATTCCCTTAGGGGTTTTTTTATCAAGATCGGTTAGTTGTGTTAATTCGCCATTAGTTAGATCCAAACTATAGAGATTTGCAGCATTCCCCCGATCTGAACAAATTAATAATTTTGTTCCATTGTCATACCAGCCATCGTTAGTAAAATAAAGATGAAAACTATGTGCCAGGTAATCGGTTAATTGAGTAATCCTCACACCTGAAATTGGATCTCGAAATTCACTAAATTCAGCTGGCCATTTTTTCCCTTTTCCCATCCTCTATTCCTCATTTCATTTGAATTAAGCTATTTAAACCACTATCTATTACCTACCTTAAATACGTTCTTAGTTTCCATCAATAATACTTTTTTGCTTACAGCTCTCTGCAACAATTGAATTATTCAATAAAAAAAGACCATCACCTAAAACGACAGATGATGGTCCTTAATCAAGTTTAGAGTCTAATCTAAGTAAAATACTTGTTTTAATTCAGTTGCAACGGGACTGTTGTCCTCATTTGCCTCCATAATATCCTTCATATAGGCCCACCATTTCCGACAAATATCAGTCTGAGCCATTGCATTCCACTTTTCTTCACTCTCAATCTCAACATAGGCAAATAAGTTATTTGTCTTTGAATCTAAGAAAATTGAATAATGATGAGCCCCATGATTCTTTAATTCAACTTCCATTTCCGGCCATAATTCATCATGGCGTTTTTTATATTCATCATGACAGCCTTCAAACACTTTCATTACAGATGCTTTTCGAATCATAATTTATTCCTCCCATAAAACCATTACATTTGACCTGAATTGAATCATTCTATATTCAAATTTTCCAAGCTCGAGTTTTCCTAGTTCAACAACACTATTAGTCTGTAAATCTATCCCTTGTTGTGGAATGGTAACACTTCCGCCATTTCCATCCATATTGATGACGAACCAAACCGTAAAGCCATCTCCCTGACGCGGGGCAACAATCGTACCTTTCGTTACATCACTTCTCAATGTAATATTGGCTTCCTGCGAATAGTGATCGATCAGTTTTTGCAGCAGCAAATCACCCGTCTCACCGATTGGCATGGACCCAAGCATAACAATTTTTCCTGCACCAAGCTTATGCTCTGTTATAAATGATTTCCCTTTAGAAAGACCCTCTTCAATCACACCTACAGCACTTTCGGAATTCGCCTCAAATACAGAACTCCACATTCCTAAAGGGGCGGAGATATCAAAAGCATGTCCAATTGTTCCCGAATCA
>JAPSKD010000018.1 GCA_031177865.1 Bacillus sp. (in: firmicutes)
TTAAATCCTGCCATGCCTTTTGGATACAATTCCATGATAGCACTGATTTTATCAATCGGTTTAAATAGGACATTTACATAGAGAACAAATCCGACAAGTTCCCCGTAGGAAAGCTGACCTGTAAAGCTTAACCATGCACCATAAACAAGAACAATAATCGTAATAAGTCTTGTCATCATATAAATACCAGATAAACTGAAAGACATGACGCGATATCCGACTATTTTTGCATTTCGATATTTTTGATTATTTTTTCGAAATCTCGCAATCTCAAAATCTTCATTTGTAAATGATTGAACAACACGGCTGCCTGAAACACTATCTTCCACTCTGGCATTTACATCGGCAATACTCGTATACATATGACTCCAAGCTTTATTCATCTTTAAATTACAGACTACTACTAAAATGGCTAACAGAGGGAGAATTAAAACGGCGACAAGTGCAAGTTTCACATTTATCGTTAACATAATCCAGAATGCACCCACAAATGTCATCACAGCAATGAAAACATCCTCCGGTCCATGGTGCGCAAGTTCTCCAAGGTCAAATAGGTCGTTGGTGATTCTACTCATAATATGCCCGGTCTTGGTATTATCAAAAAATTGGAAGGACTGTTTTTGCACATGTTCAAAAAGTTCTTGCCTCATGTCTGTTTCAATATTAATACCAAGTTTATGCCCCCAATAATTCACAACAAATTGTAAAAGGGTGCTCAATACATAAACCGTTAACAGTCCAATACTAACTAGTACAATCGCTTGCCAATCCCCGCCTGGAAGAAGCTCATCAATAAACCATGATACCGCAATCGGAAAAGCTAACTCTAAAACAGCAACGATAACCGCGCTGCTAAAATCAAGAACGAAGAGCTTTTTATGCGGTTTATAATAGGAAAAGAAACGTCGAATCATCACTGTTCTCCTTTTATAGTTAAGTAATTGAATTATATGAAAATATTGTAAAACTTACAATAAAAATCCACCCGAATTAACTTCAGGTGGCTTCATATTATCTTTATATATTAATGATGGTGATGATGACCTCCTTTAGATGGGTTGGTGATTACCCACTCTTCTTTTGGAACATGGAACAATTGAATCCATACTCCATCAAGATACTCATCTCTAGTATCAAGAATGATATCAATATCCTTATCGGTTTTAACCACTTCATCATGTTCTGTTGGGGTATCTAGCATTAAATCATAATGAGCATGGTCGCCATGCATATTGGTTACATACACTCGAAACATTTTCCCTTCTGCTTCTGGCCCTTCCAACATTTTCTTCAATGCTTTCGCTGCATGGCGATTAATTTTGACTTTCATGTTTGTCTCTCCTATTCCATTGGTATACATATTCATTATCCCATTAATATACAAAAATAGACAATTTTTTTATTCCTGTTTTAGTTCTCCCATAGGAGAACTAAAACAGGAATAAAAAACCTTAACAAATTTGTCACAACTTTTTCAAAAAACGTATATAAACATCACACCTTTGTTGTTAATATTGTGGTACGGAAAAAATAACACTAATTATATAATTATTATTAGGTAGTAATTAATTCAGATAAATCAATCTAAGTTTGTGAACAAATTCACGAATAACTACAATGATATTTAATGAGAGGAGTTAAAAAACATGCACAAAAAGGGTATAAAAGTGGCTTTCTTTTCAGTGTTTTTTACATTCATCACAGTATTATCTGGATGTGAGCCATTACTAGTCTTGGATCCTAAGGGTCCTCAAGCAGAAAGACAGGCAAGCGACATCCTACTATCGATAGGAGTTATGGCTATTATTGTCATTGTTGTTTTTGCATTGTTAGTCTACATGTTAGTAAAATATCGCGCTTCTAAACAAAGAGCAGATTATGAACCACCTCATATTGAAGGAAACCTTTGGGTTGAGGTCATCATGGTTGGAATACCGGTCTTAATCGTCGCGTTTTTATCTTATGTATCTGTACAAAGTAACTATATTGTTGAGGCAAAGCCTAAAGGATACGAAGATAAGGAGCCATTGGTTGTTTATGCATCATCCTCAAACTGGAAGTGGCACTTTAGTTATCCTGAAGAAGGAATTGAAACAGTAAATTACTTATACATTCCAACAGACAGAGCACTGGAATTTAAACTGTATTCATATGGACCCATTACTAGTTTTTGGATTCCACAGCTTGGGGGACAAAAATATGCAATGGGTGACCATGTAACCACTTTACACTTAGCTGCAGATGTTCCCGGAGAATTTATGGGAAGAAATGCAAACTTCTCGGGTAAAGGATTTGCTGAGAATACATTCAATGTTACAGCCATGTCTCAAGATGATTTTGACGACTGGGTAAAAGAAGTAAAAGAAACAGCTAAGCCGATTACAGAGAAAAAATTCGAGGAATTATTAGAACCAGGTCATCTGGGGCAGCAAACATACACTGGGACTCACCTAGAATTTTCTCCGCCGCCAACAGGTCATAATCATACAGAAGAATCATCAGAAACACCTGAAACAGAAACTCACACAGATTCCCATACCGGACACGAAGGTATGAGTCATTAATATAAAAGTAATCTTCCCTTGAAAGGAGATATAATAAATGGATTTCTTTGATCGATTTGCCGTTCCACATCCTAGTCTTGCGATTTATGCCTCGATGGCTGCCATTGGGCTTACAATCATCGCCGTTATTGCCGGATTAACTTATTTTAAAAAATGGGGCTACCTATGGCGTGAGTGGTTAACAACTGTTGACCACAAACGAATTGGTATTATGTATCTGCTCTCTGCCCTCCTCATGCTATTCCGAGGCGGGGTTGACGCCATCATGATGCGTGCTCAGCTGGCAGTACCTGAAAACACTCTGCTTGACGCACAGCATTATAATGAGATTTTCACGACACACGGGATCGTTATGATTCTCTTCATGGCAATGCCATTCATTATGTTCTTTATGAACTTCGTCGTTCCACTACAAATTGGAGCACGTGATGTGGCATTCCCACGGTTGAACGCATTAAGCTTCTGGTTATTCTTTATGGGTGCCATGTTATTCAACATTTCTTTCGTTGTCGGCGGCTCCCCAGACGCAGGCTGGACCTCTTATTTCCCGCTTGCAGGTAACGAATTTAGCACATCTGTAGGGACCAATTATTATATGATTGCGATCCAGATTGCTGGTATTGGTACCTTAATGACAGGTATTAACTTTATTACTACTATTCTCAAAATGAGAGCACCTGGTATGACATTAATGAAAATGCCAATGTTTACTTGGTCTGCTTTAATTGCGAACGTCATCATCGTTTTCGCATTCCCAGTTTTAGCCGTTTTACTTGCAATGGGAACTTTGGATCGTCAATTTGGAACACATTTCTTTACCATGGATAATGGTGGGATGGATATGCTTTGGGCCAACATTTTCTGGGTTTGGGGACACCCTGAAGTATATATCTTAATCCTGCCGGCTTTCGGTATTTATAGTGAGATTATCTCAACCTTTGCTCGTCGTAACCTATATGGCTATACATCTATGGTTGGTTCGATGGTTATAATCTCGCTGCTATCCTTCTTAGTTTGGGCGCACCATTTCTTTACCATGGGGCAAGGTGCACTAACAAACAGTATCTTCTCGATTACAACCATGGCGATAGCCGTTCCGACTGGAGTTAAGATCTTTAACTGGCTGCTGACGCTGAGAAAAGGAAAAATAGTTTTTACAACGCCAATGCTTTACAGCATCCTTTTCATTCCGTTATTTACACTTGGCGGAGTTACCGGGGTAATGCTTGCGATGTCTGCTGCAGACTATCAATATCATAATACAATGTTCTTAGTTGCTCACTTCCACAACGTTATTATTCCTGGTGTTGTCTATGCGATGCTTGCAGGACTTCATTATTATTGGCCAAAGATGTTTGGTTTCATGTTAAACGAGAAAATTGGAAAATGGACAGCATGGCTGCTTTCAATCGGATTCATCTTAGCTTTCATGCCTATGTATGTTTCAGGTTTAGATGGTCAGGCACGCCGTATGTACACATACTCTGAAGCTGCTGGATTTGGCTTAATGAATATGATTTCGTTCGTTGGAGCCGCGATTATGGCAATTGGTTTTGTGTTAATCGTCTACAATATCTACTATAGTACTCGATATGAGTCAAGAGATATCAGTAATGACCCTTGGGACGCTCGTACACTAGAGTGGTCTACACATACACCAGTACCAGAATATAATTTTGCAATTTTACCAGATGTACGTTCCAATGAAGCATTATGGGACGCAAAGAAGAGTGGTCATGTATTATTTAAAGGTGAATACGAGAAAATTCACATGCCAAATAATAGCGGTATCCCATTCATCATGAGCTGTATTTTCTTTGTTTGGGGATTCTCCTTTATTTTCAGCTTGTGGATTCCTGTAATCCTTACGACAATAGGAATTTTTGTTTGTATGGCTCTAAGGTCATTTGAACAAGACCATGGCCGTTATATCTCAGTTAAAGAAATTGAAGAAACAGAAACAAATTTGCGAGGTGCTTAAAAAATGAAAATAGATAACTCGCTTCCATTAGAATATAGTACCGAAGAAAACAGTTTAAAAATCTTAGGATTTTGGATTTTCCTTGGGGCCGAGATTATGCTTTTCGCTACCCTGTTTGCAACCTATTTCACCTTAGAAAATAGAACTGGAAGCGGACCAACTGGAACAGAGATTTTCCAAATCACTCCAGTTCTATTTGAAACGATTTTACTTTTAACTAGTAGTTTTACGGTTGGACTTGGAATTCATGCGATGCGTATCGGGAAACAAAAAGCAATGATCTCATTCTTTTCGGTTACACTCCTTCTTGGTCTTGCGTTTTTAGGTGTGGAGATCTTTGAGTTTGTGACTTACGTACATGAAGGTGCCGGTATACAAACGAGTGCATTTACAGCTGCTCTCTTAACAACCCTTGGAACACACGGAGCACACGTTACACTTGGATTTTTCTGGGGATTGTTCATTATTCTGCAGATCAAAAAACGTGGATTAACTCCACAAACAACCAATAAAGCATTTATCTTTTCGCTTTATTGGCATTTCCTAGATGTTGTTTGGATTTTCATCTTCAGCTTCATCTATTTGAAAGGAATGATGTAATATGAGCCAATTATTTCCGATGAAACAAGTACTTGGTTTTGTATTCTCTTTACTCCT
Source organism: Bacillus sp. (in: firmicutes) (assembly GCA_031177865.1). Taxonomy (GTDB): domain Bacteria; phylum Bacillota; class Bacilli; order Bacillales; family Cytobacillaceae; genus Neobacillus. The sequence continues at coordinate 5,203 of JAPSKD010000018.1, forward strand.
GACAACCGTTGCATTAGCCGTATATTTCCTTGATATGTCCTTTGCAGCAGGCATGACAATCCTCCTTGTCACTGCATTCATTCAAGCCGGACTCCAATTAGTTGTTTTCATGCATGCCGGTGAGACGAAGGATAAAGGTGCTATCTATACAAATGTATTTTATGGACTTATCATTGCCCTCGTTACGGTATTCGGAACCTTACTCGCGATGATTTGGGATATGTAAATAAAGAAAGGAGTACCTATTGAATAGGTGCTCCTTTTTTTGATTTAATTGGAACTACTTTCGTCCCTATATATGATTTCTCTAACATCTCATCTGTTACCACTAAGAACACACCGATCAGAAAAATAAATACCGCACCTACTGACGTCCCAATTCCAATCGGAACCAAAACATTGTAACCGTTTACAAGCATTCCAACGATAAAACCCAAAACTCCAATGGTTAGAACAGTTAGGCCGACATATGTCACAGCATTAAGGAATTTCTCTCTACTTCTCATAACAACGTATCCCCTTTCTATATATTAATTATTGCACCGTGTTCACAAAATTGTCAAACTTTTTTTGAAAAAATAACTCACTATTCTTGACATTATAAAAAACAAGCAATCCCCCGTTAAGGCGGAATTGCTTGTTTACGTTTTTTCTTCTGCGGTAAAGACTTTTTTTGCTTCTATTAAGAGAATATGATGTCCTTGAATTTCTTTTACAGTGAAAATAATTCCTTCTTCTTCAATCTGGTCGCCTTTTTTTGCATCAAAGTTACGAGTCAGGAACCAACCGCCTATCGTATCCACTTCTTCAACCGATAAATTTGTACCTAAAATGTCATTTACCTCACTCACTAATACTTTTGCATTTAATAGATAGTGATCCGGATTGATTTTTCGAATTTCAGCAACTTCATCGGTATCGTATTCATCACGGATTTCACCGACGATTTCCTCTAATATATCCTCAACAGTTACCAATCCAGAAGTTCCGCCATATTCATCAAGCAGAATGGCCATATGAGATCGTTCCTTTTGCATTTTCACCAACAAGTCATGAATGGGAATCGATTCAATGACACGAATCACTGGTTTTAACATTGATTGCAAGGTTGTATCCTTTAGGCTTTCTTCCCTTTTAATCTCTTCCGTTAATATTTCTTTAATATTTATGAGTCCTAATATATGATCCTTATCTCCATCAACCACAACAGGGTATCGTGTATATTTTTCTCTCTTTATAACGTCCCTAACCGTTTCAATACTGTCATTCATATTTAAGGTAACCATTTCCGTTCTTGGAACCATGATCTCTTTTGCAATTCTTTCATCAAATTCAAAAATATTATTAACGTACTCTAGTTCGCTTTTGTTGATTTCTCCACTTTCATAGCTTTCTGACAATAAAATTCGCAGTTCTTCCTCTGACAATCCTAATTCAGTTTCCGAGACAGCTTTAAACCCAAACCACCCAACAATTACACGTGCAGAATGATTTAATATCCAAATAAATGGGTACATAAGTTTATAAAACCATATCAATGGCTTAGATGTCCATAGTGTAATTTGTTCTGCTCTTTGAATAGCAACTGTTTTAGGAGCAAGCTCCCCTATCACGACATGTAAAAACGTAACAGAAGCAAATGCCAAACCAAACGATAAAACATGGGATAATGCCTCATTTAACTCAAGTCTCTTAAATAACGGAAACAATAAACTTTCTACCGTTGGTTCCCCCAGCCAGCCAAGACCTAAAGCTGTCACCGTTATACCAAGCTGGCAGGCAGATAAATATTCATCGAGGTGAGTGGTCACATGTTTAGCCGCTTCAGCCCCTTTTTTACCTTCTGCGATTAATTGTTCAATTCTGGATCCCCGTACCTTCACGATAGCAAATTCAGTCGCAACGAAATATCCAGTTAATGCAATTAATAATGCAATTAATAGAAGATTTATGATTGTCAATGGCTCACCTTACATGTGTAAGGCTTACACCTCCATAAAAATATATGTATACATTATTCATACCCATAATTAGCTTTTTTTACTGAAAAAAAAGCTGCAATCGATTTGAATGCAGCTTCCTTTCGAATCTTATTATTTTCAGTTTTCCTTAATTGGTAGTAAATTATGACGCTTTTGTTTCTATTTTCGCCTTATCGGCTGCTAGGTCCTTTGAGAAGAACCAGCCAGCTGCCGCAATTCCCACTAACACTGCATAAAACGTTAATTTCCATTCTGTAGAATGGGCAAATTCTTCACTTAAAACCGCAAGTGACGGATGTGAAAGTGTGTAAACAGCTAGCTTAACACCTACCCAGCCTACGATACCAAATGCCGCTATTTCAAGACCTGGTCTTCTTTCTAATAGCTTTACGAATTGATTTGCTGCAAAACGCATGATCACAAGACCAATGATTCCACCGGCAAAAATAACTAAGAATTTACCACCGTCCAAACCGCCGATATTAGGAAGCGGCGTGTCTGGAAGTACGACTGCAAGTGCCACAGCTGCTAAAATAGAGTCTACTGCAAAGGCAATATCCGCCAATTCAACTTTAAAAACGGTTGACCAAAAACCACTTTTCTTAACAGCCTTCCCTTCTTGGTCACTTTCCGATTTTCCTTTGACAGCGATTTTTCGGACAATATGATTAACTGCCATAAACAAAAGATAAAGTGCGCCGATTGCTTGAACCTGCCATACATCCACAAGGAAAGAAATGATAAACAATGAAAAAAATCGAAACACAAACGCTCCCGCTAACCCATAAAACAATGCTTTCTTACGATCTTCTTCTGGTAAATGTTTTACCATGATGGCAAGCACCAAGGCATTATCGGCTGCTAATAACCCTTCCAGTGCCACTAACACCAACAATACCCATCCATATTCCAGCAAAAGAGAAAAGTCCATAATAAGTCCTCCTATAAAGTATGTTTTTTCCAAAATATCCCTTTGCTGCAATAAAAAAGCCTTTACCCATGATAAAAGCGAAATTCGCTTTTATCCCGGTAAAGGCCTCAATAAACACAAAAAGACCTTTACCGTTTTTTGCAGTAAAGGTCTTGCTAACAACGTCACGTTGCCAATAAAGCCGGAGAAAATACTTCTCGGAATGACGACTTTATTGTCCAGCTACTCCCCTTTAAAAAGGAAATATTTTATTACTTATACTATATGATAAATCCACTAAATGGTCAATTACAAATTTTTCTATAAACCATAAACCTCAGAATATTTCTTCTCAAGGTAAGCCACAAGGTAATCGGCATTTAACTCTTCACCGGTTACTTTTACAATTAACTCATTCGGCGTATATAGTTTTCCATATTGATGGATATTTTCTCGTAGCCATTCTTGAATAACCTCGAAATGGCCATTTTCAATATTGGCATAGAAATCTGGGATCTCCTTTTGAATCGTACGAAGTATTTGAGCTGCATAGAGATTCCCTAATGAATAGGAAGGGAAATAACCAATCCCGCCAAATGACCAATGGACATCTTGAAGTACACCCTCACTGTCAGTACTTGGTGTGATCCCTAGGTAATCCTGCATTTTTTGGTTCCATACAGCAGGTAAATCCTTCGCTTTAACTTCTCCGCCAATTAAGGCTTTTTCAATTTCATAACGAAGCATAATGTGAAGATTATACGTTAATTCATCCGCTTCGACACGAATAAAGGATGGCTTTACACTATTAACTGCTCTGTAAAAGTCATCAAGTGAAACATTTTTTAGCTGATCTGGAAAATATTTAACCAGATGAGGGTAAAAATAATTCCAAAATTCCTTGCTGCGTCCAACCATATTTTCTAAAAATCTTGATTGTGATTCATGGATACCAAATGAAGCGCCGCTTTGAAGGACACTTTCTTCATACGCTGGATTTACATGCTGCTCATAAATACCGTGGCCTGCTTCATGAATCGTACCAAATAGTGCAGAACGGACATTTTTTTCTAGATAGCGAGTGGTTAAACGAACATCGCCAATCGTAACAGTTTGTGCAAATGGATGCACGGTTTCATCAAGTCTGCCTGCATCCATATCAAACCCAATGATTGGAAGAATAAATCGATTAAATTCTTTTTGCTTTTCAATTGCAAATGACTGTTCGAACATTTCATCTGGTGTAGTGTTTCCTGACTTTTTAATCCGCTCTAACAGATTTACACTTGACTCTCTAAGTTTTGCAAATAAAGGGTCTAACCTTTTTACCGTTAAACCAGGTTCAAATTCATCTAACAAAGCGTCATATGGATGATCTTTATAGCCGTAAACTTTTGCAAACTTTCTCTTGTAATCTACGATTTTTTCTAAGTAGGGAAGGAAAATAGTAAACTCATTTTTCTCTCTAGCTTCTTCCCATGCATCATTTGCCTGAGCTGTTAAAATGGAATATTCCCGAAAAAGGTCAGCTGGAATACTCTTTGATTTCTGATAAAACTCATTGTACTCTCTTACCTTTGCTTTTGTAACTTGATCCAAAACTTCTGAGTTTTCTGCTGTAGTTAGTACTGCCAGCAAGTCTCCCATTTTCTCCGATACTTGGAGCTTAAACACTTCCGTCCTTAATGTTCCCGTTGCTTTGGCAAACACATTTCTGCCTTTTTTCGGTGCCATTACTTTTGAGTCCCAATCAGTCAGACCAATAATACTAGAAAAATGAGTGATTTTCTGATCTAAAGCATCAAATTTTTCTAAAGCAGTCTGTAACGTTTGATCCACTACTTTTTCCAAATGTAGACCTCCTAAAATTCTATATTTGTGAGGATTGCCATACCATTATAAATGATGAATTAGAATATGGCTAAAATTTCAAATCCTGTAACAAATGGTAACATCTATTTAGAACGAAAAATTTACGCAAAGGTTACAATTGAATAGGAAATCCTTTACAATTCTTCAAATATAAACGTAAAATAATAAATAATTACCAATTCTCTTATGAGGATATACTAACAAAAAGTATCAAGGATGTGAAAAAATTTGGAGAAAAAGAAAAAAAAGAAATCTCATTTTCCAATCCGCCTCAATCTGCTATTTTTTAGTGTATTTTTGTTATTTTCCCTCCTAATTTTGCGCCTTGGATTTGTTCAAATTGTGTACGGGGAAAATTTCAAACGAGAGTTGGAGCGAAAAGAAGATATTACGATCAACAACCCTGTACCCCGGGGAAAAATGTTTGATAGTAATTACCGAGTCATCGTTGACAATGTACCCAAACGAGCTATTACATACACAAATATGGGAGCCAGCCAGAAAGAGATGCTGGATACGGCTGAAAAATTAGCAAAATTAATTGTTAAGAATCATGATAAGATGACGCAACGGGAAAAAAAGGATCTTTGGATCCTCAAAAATCCGGAAAAAGCGGATGCAAAAATCACCAAAAAAGAATTAGATTTATTTAAAGTAAAAAAATTAAAAGATAATGATTTATATAAATTAAAGATTGAACGAATTACCGAGGAAGAATTAAGTACGTTAATGCCAAAAGAGTTAGAAGTCTGGTCCATATATCTTGAATTTTCGAGCGGTTATAAATTCACCCCGCAAATTGTCAAAAATGAAGATGTCACACCTGAAGAATTTGCAATTGTCAGTGAAAATCTACAATCTCTCCCAGGAGTTGACACCACTACAGACTGGGATAGATCTTATACTTTTGACCAAACTTTAAAATCAATTCTTGGGAACGTCACGAAAACCGAGGAAGGCCTGCCTGCGGACCGGCTGGATCATTTCTTATCATTAGGGTACAACCGCAATGACAGAGTAGGAAAAAGCCAGCTTGAACTGCAATACGAAGATATACTTCACGGACACAAATCAAAGGTTAAAACGATAACAGATAAGCAAGGTAATGTCATTGAAACCGAAGTAGTTACGGACGGAAAACGAGGCAAAGACCTCGTCCTTACCGTTGATATGGATTTACAAATAGCTGTCGAAAAAATCATCGAAGAAGAGCTTTGGGGATTGAAAAAGACGCCTAATACCTCGCTATTGGATCGCGCTTATGTCGTGTTGATGGATCCGAATAATGGGGCCGTTTTAACTATGGCAGGAAAAAGAATCGTTAAAAATCCAGAGACCGGACAATTAGAAATGCAGGACGACGCATTAGGCACCATTACCACTACCTATAATGTAGGTTCTGCTGTGAAGGGTGCTACGGTTCTAACAGGTTTTCAAACAGGTGTTATTAAACCAGGAACTCGTATTAATGACACAGGAATTAAAATCAAGGACACTCCTCTTAAAAAGTCCTATTCCTATTTAGGGACGCTGAATGATGTCGATGCGTTAAAATTATCATCAAACGTTTATATGTTCCACACTGCCATTAGAATTGGTAAAGGGAATTACCAATATGAGCAGCCTTTAAGCCTTGCTCCAAATACGGTTGAAATCATCCGAAATTCTTTTGCAAGCTTTGGACTTGGTTCTAGAACAGGTATTGATTTACCAAACGAATCTAGTGGACTAAAGGGGCCAAGCCGGCTCCCTGGTCATATAATGGACTTAGTTATTGGACAATATGACACGTATTCTCCTATGCAGTTAGCACAATATATTTCAACGATTGCAAATGGCGGTAAAAGGATGAAACCGCATATTGTAAAGGAAATACGTGAGCCTATCGATAATCATACAGACGATATCGGTCCTGTTTTTCAAGAAATTAAACCGACTGTTCTCAATACGATTGACGCTGAACCTGCCTGGATGGACCGAGTCCAATTAGGCTTCAAAAAAGTATTCCAGGAGCCAGGAGGAACTGCATTTAAACGGTTTACTGGCGTCTCCTACTCTCCTGCAGGGAAAACTGGTACAGCGGAGGCATTTTATGATGGTCCAGAACGCGCTAAGTTCGGGAAGGAGCCGCCTCCGGTAATGAATTTAAGCTTGGTCACTTACGCACCAAGCACCAACCCTGAAGTGGCAATGGCAGTGATTGTCCCATGGGCCTACCAGGGAACAACTGATAATGGAGCAAACTTTCTTATCGGGCGAAGAGTGATGGATACCTACTTTGCCATGAAGAAAAATTAATTAGAAAAAGGCGTCTGGTACTTTAGCCAGACGCCTTTTTGGGTTCACTCTATTTTATCGGTAATACATAAAACAAGACACAGAAAAAGTGAAGCACTGTACCTGCAATGACGAATAGATGCCAAATTGCGTGGTGATAGTGGAACCCACGCCATACATAAAAAATTGCCCCAAATGTGTAAAGGAGACCGCCAATCATTAAATAGATCATCCCTAAAGAAGGAAGTACAACTGCTAATGGTTTCCACGCGAACACCATAATCCAGCCCATTACCACATAGAGAATCGTCGAGGTAAATAAATATTTTTTTGCAAAAAAACATTTAAAAATTGTACCGGCAATCGCCAGTCCCCAAACTACCCCAAACAAGGACCAGCCTAAAGGACCTCTAATCACAACGAGCAAGAATGGTGTATACGTTCCTGCAATAAAAATGTAGATAGAGGAATGGTCAAAGATTTCAAAAAGGTCTTTGGCTTTACCTTCTGCAAAACTATGTACCAATGTAGAGGACATATACAAGATAAACATCGATGCACCATAGATTGTAAAGCTTACAATATGCCATCTGGTTCCATACAGGGAGGAAAAAACGATTAAAATGACCAAAGCAGCAATACTAAGCATTGCACCAATCCCGTGCGTAATCGAATTCGCAACCTCCTCATTACGTGAGAATACATGTGTGTTTGCCATTTCGCAAAACTCCTTTTTCAACTCTTTTTCAATTTCTCCATTAACTCTATTATGCTCTTCTTTGGACTCCAACAGTTAAATTTATAATTGGTCTTGGTTTCATATCCTAAACGACTGCAATAATAAACCATTGAATCTGATTTTCTTTCAGCCTTAAAATGCCTGCAGGTGGCACAACAATGGAAATCCTTCATTATTCTTTCCTCCACAGATTTACCAATCTATTAATTATTCCTTCATAATTTGTTCATATTTGTCCCCTATTATAGTAATAGGTTCAGTAACACCGAACCAATCCTCCCCCCCTTTTATTTTATAGATTCTATACCAAGACCCGGCAATTTGCCGGGCAAATTTTTTTAAAACGAAAACACTAGATACACCGCTGTTCCCCACATGATTACTGCAGATATTTTGTTTAACGTGTTAATGAATTGGCCAGTTTGATCGAATTTCCCTGCCAATCTTCCAATTATGGATAATCCAAAAAACCATAACCAAGAAACGACAATACATACAATCGTAAAAATTGCCTTTTCTATTCCTGTGTAGGTTAATGAACTAGTTCCGATTACACCAATCGTATCCATAATGGCATGAGGATTTAACAATGACACAGACGCAGCAAAGGTAAATTGTTTCCGTGCTGAAAATAATTGAACACTATTCCCCTCTGTCCTAGGTTTACTTTTCCATGTTACATAGCCCATATATAATAAAAAAGCAATCCCAATGACACTCAAGACTATTTTTAAAAAGCTGATTTCTAACACAACAGCTGAAATTCCTAAAACTGCCAACGAAATTAAAAGTGTATCACAAAGTGCAGCTGTTAAAACCACTGGTAATGCGTTTGACCATTTCGGATGTAAAGCTCCCTGATTAAATACGAAAACATTTTGTACCCCTAAAGGTAAAATAAGCCCAAAGGCTAAAATAAATCCATGTATTGCAGCACTAATCATCTTGTCTCTCCTAACATAATAATACTGGCTGTCTACCTTTTAGCAGACAGCCTTTTTGAGGTTCAACTATATTTTTCTTTGCATAAAAATTTCGGGGTCATCGAGCGTTTGAAAACCGTATTGTTCATATAAACCATGTGCGTCATATGTACATAACATCATTTTCCGAACATCTTTTAGTTCCGATTGCTCCACCATCGTTTCCATCATCCATTTCGATAAGCCTCCCCCCCTATATTCTGGAAGGACAAATACATCCATAATCCAAGCAAATCGTACAAAATCTGTTACGGCCCGGACAAAACCAATTTGCTTTGCCTCCCCTTTTGCAGGGTCTCCCTCGTACATCCCAAAGCAAATCGAGGATTTCTCAATCGCTTTCTTTACTTTTTCCATTGTAATACCTTTGGCCCAGTAAGAATCAACACTCAAAAAATGGTGAATCACATCAGTATCAAGATATTGCTTATCTGTATTAAGGGTATAACCATCCTTTTCCCAACTAGCCATGTTCCATCACCTTCCAAAATTAGGTATAAACTACTATCTTGTTGTTACTGAAGTATACTTCCTTCCTTCCCTGTCAATAACAATACCAAACACTCGAAGAAAGAGGTGTCATGGTATGAAGGGAATCTACTTTATTAATGATAGGATCAGTTTAAATGGGCTGTCGAAGGAAGAAAGCTTTAAACTTCAAGAACAATCCATCTTACCTTACATTCAACAACATAAAATCGAAGTCGTAAAATTAAATCCTTACCAAATTTATGACTACTACACCATTCCGCATGCACTATTATATGATCTAAAAAAGTATAGAAATGATCTAGATTGTTTAATTCAGTACTCTCCTATTGTAATGGAAGATTTTATTAATACCTATCCAGCACGATGGTTCATTTTAAAAAGCTTTTTTAAAGAAGTCATTACGATTGAAGAAAAAGAGCTTCCAGTAAAATACATTGTCTAATCCACAGATTCCTTTGTCATTTTACGATATATGATGATAAAGTTAATGATGAAAATAATCAGAATATAACCACCATATAAACCAAAAGAAAATATTTTATTGCTGCTAAAAGAAGCACCTGCATAGGATAATATCAGGATGTTTGGGGTTTTCCCAATGGTAGAGGATGTAAAAAACGTTAACCAATTTACCTTGCTTAAACCGCAGATGATGTTGACAACAGGCGCTGGTATGATGGGTATCAAACGACATGTTAAGATTCCCACAAACGAATTTCGATTAAGAAATTCTTCGTATTCCTGGACTTTCGGATAGTTCATTAACTTAGATTGTGCATAATCCCGGAAACCGTACCTGCATAAAAAGAAGAAACCCATTGTTCCAGCCATGGCTCCCGTCAAGGAGACGAATACTCCTTGAGTCGTTCCAAATACACTGCCGATCACACCTGCTAGGACAGGAAAAGGAATTACTGGGAAAAAGACACATATGGCTACAAACAGAATGCTGATGAAAATGGAAAGGATCCCGCCTTCCTTGATTAATGTCAGTAATTCATCTTTTTGTAAAAAGCCAACGGCAATGACCATCAATACTAGTGATAAGCTTAGGATTCTTTTATACATTGATTTCTCCTAATCTAAATTACTCTTCATAATAAGTATAAAGGTTAATGCCCTGTTCATAAACATAAATATTCAGATTATTTTCCAACAAACAAAGACCTTTATCGTCGGGATAAAGGTCTTTGTTTGTTCTTTTAAAATGCTGTTCTAGCTCCTAGAAATCTTGGTTTCCAATACGGATTATTCATATCGGTGATTGTTACACCTGTTGATGTACCGGCATGGATGAATTTGTTATCGCCAATATAAATTCCTAAATGAGACGGACCAGGTGCATAAGTGGTAAAGAACACTAGGTCACCAGGGCTTGGACTGCTAACAGCTTTTAAGCCTGAAAATTGTGTTGCTGCTGTTCTTGGAAGTGAGATTCCTACTTTTTCAAAAACGTATTTTGAGAAGCCGCTGCAATCAAAACCAGCTGGAGTATTACCACCCCATTGGTAAGCAGTACCGATATATTTTTTGGCTTCTGTAATCACCATTTGCGCTTTTGAAACAGTAGAAATTGGTGCTGGAGTCGGTGTTGCAGCCGTTCTAGAAATGGTAAGGAATTGTCCAACATAAATGGTATTCGTGGTCATGTTATTAAGAGATTTTAGCTGTGCAACAGTTAGATTATGTCGCGAGGAAATCCCCCATAGTGTATCCCCTTTTTGAACAGTGTAAGTGGAAACATGTGAGTGAGGTGCCAATAATGATAGTTTTTGATTTACATAGATGCTATCGCTAGAAAGATTATTCCACGCTTTTAAGTTTGTAACTGAAACTTTATTATTTTGCGAGATTCTCCAAAGCGTGTCGCCTGATTTAACTGTATAGACATTCTCATGTGCACTTACAGATCCACCAAATGTTGTAAACAATATGCCGGCAGCTGCCGCAGCTGTCAGTAAATGTTTTTTCATGGTAGCACTCCTTCATTTCGTAATACATTCATCATAAAGGAGAGACCCAATTTGTTTACATCTTAAACATATGGATAATCAGGAAGAAATCTCCTATTGTGGGAATGAAAACCCTACAGTAACAAACCCTAGAATTGCTTTCATCCCTTATACATCAAGGATTTCCGTGCACTTATCTATTAAAAACAAAAAAATAGTAAGAGTTTGGTATTTTTTTGTAATAGAAATGTAGAAATTTTGTAACAAACCTTATGAAATATTGTAACAATCCTTTCACGCACAATAAAAAGTCAAATTTATAATAAACCTATAGAAACATTTTTTATGATTTTTAATTGATTTAAAAATATTATGAATCTTGGTGATAAGTATGCATGGAATAAGTAAAGGATACCCACATACAATGGGACATCCGCATGGTATGAAAAAAATTGATTATGATGGAAACCCATTTATTGTCATTTGGGAAGTAACACGCGCATGCCAGCTAAAATGTGTTCACTGCCGCGCTGACGCACAGCTGACTCCAGATCCTCGTGAATTAACGCATGAAGAGGGAATTAACTTAATCAATCAAATTTATGAAATGGATAACCCGATGCTTGTATTCTCAGGCGGTGATTGTATGATGCGAGAAGACCTTTTTGAACTTGCTGACTATGCAGTGAAAAAAGGCATGCGCGTTAGTATGACTCCAAGCGCAACTCCAAATGTTACAAAGGAAAAAATGCAACGTGCAAAGGAAGTTGGTCTTTCACGCTGGGGCTTAAGTCTAGATGCACCGACAGCAGAGATTCACGACAAGTTCCGCGGAGTGCCAGGTTCCTTCGATCTAACCATTGAAAAAATTAAGTACTTAAACGAACTGGGAATGCCTTTGCAAATCAATACGGTTATCTCTCGTTACAATTATGACCATCTTGAACAAATGTCTAAGCTAGTAGAAGAACTTGGTGCAGTCATGTGGTACATATTCCTGCTCGTTCCGACAGGTCGTGGTCAAATGGAAGCGTGTATTACACCTGCCGAGCACGAAAAGGTATTCCGTTGGCTGTACCAATTAAGCAAAACTGCACCGTATGATATTAAAACCACTGCAGCTCAGCATTACCGTCGTGTTGTTTTACAGGAAAAAGCACGTGACCATTTAATCGAAAGAGATGAAATCCGCTACGAAGATTCGATCACAACAGATTTTGCTTCGATGCACGATGGCTTAAAACGTGCACCAAAAGGTGTAAATGATGGAAATGGCTTTGTATTTGTTAATCATATTGGCGATGTCATGCCGAGCGGCTTGCTTCCTATCGTTGGTGGTAATATCCGTGAAACTCCTTTATCAGAAATTTACCGTGAAGCAAAGGTATTTAAAGACCTTAGACAGCCAGACAACTATAAAGGTAAATGCGGTGTCTGTGAATTCAACAAAATCTGCGGCGGTTCCCGTTCAAGAACGTATGCGGTAACTGGTGACTACATGGAAAGTGAACCATACTGCGTTTATATCCCGCAGGCAATGCGTAAGAAAACCGCACAGACAGTAAAGAACTAACTCGGGCATTCCATCCTAGGAATGCCTATTTTATTCCACTAAACCTGTATCTGAAATATTATTATAGGCTTTGTTCGGTATTTATATTCCGGCTAGAGATACCCCTTTAAAAAATACTGACAGTACATTTTTGAAAAAAGCGTTGGTTATCGTTATGATTATGAATATTGATTTTTTATAACGAAGGATGTTTTATTATGATGAGCCTAATAGGTGTTACAAAAGAAAATACGATAGAAAAGCAAGTTTCTATTAATGACTTAAATCTCGATAAATATAAATGGTTTTGGGTAGATTTCAATGAACCTACAGATGAGGAGGTCCAGCATTTAACGGAAACTTTTCATTTCCATCCCCTGGCTATTGAAGATTGTTTATATAAATCTCCACAAAGGCCTAAGCTGGATTATTATGACGACTATACATTTTTTATTACCCATATTGTTCGTGAGGCCGAAAAAGAAGTAATAAAAGAGGAGCTGGACTTTTTTGTAGGAGAAAACTTTATTGTTACATTTCACCTAATGCCCTCTATTGAGGTCTCTCAAGTAATGGGAAGGTTAACCACCCAAAAAGACATTGGGAATTTCACTACCCATCATGTGTTTTATGAAATCCTTGATAAAATCGTAGATAATTACTTCCCCATTATTTATAAAATTGAGGATATATTAGATGAAATTGAAGATAACACGCTAAATAATCCAATGAACAATCTACTTAAAAAATTGTTTGAAACACGCTACATGTTATTGAACCTGATGCATACCGTTAATCCAATGCGTGATCTTCTCTACCGGATGTTAAACTCGCAGCATTTGGTAACCATTATTAAGCGAAAAGAATATTATTCTGACATCTACGACCATCTATTAAAATTATCAGAAATGACGATGGCAAACAGAGAAATCACGGCAGACATTAGAGATAATTACCTATCTTTAAATTCACATCAGACAAATAATGTGATGAAGGTTCTAACCATTATGACTTCTATATTTGCACCGTTAACCTTTATTGCTGGAATTTTTGGGATGAATTTTGAGAATATGCCTGAATTATCATGGAAGTACGGCTACCCATTTTCTCTTATGCTGATGGGCATCATTGGATTTTCGCTGTTTCTGTGGTTCAAGAAAAAAGGATGGTTTTAGCTCTAACTAGGGAAAAAACAGAAAAGACTAGGTCGCCCCTAGTCTTTTTCTGTTCATTCCCAATTTTCATACGTAACCGTTCCGCCTGTTAAATCAATCGTGTTTCGCTCTCCCTTATAGTAGGTCCTTCCGTCCTTTTCAAAAATATAATTTTCATAGGTAAATACCTCTTTTCCGTCTGGAAGATGGACCACCACTTTGGAACCTAGATTTTCTTCCGGTGATTCAATTTTTATCGAACTTTGATAATAGTAGCGAAACACGAAGAAGCCAATTGTTACTATGAGAAAAGTTAGAATGAAAAAAAATGGTCCCTTCCAAGAAATTTGCCTCGTCTTTTTGTGATATAGTTCGAGTCTGGTCATTTTTCTCCCCCACCAACCTTTATTTATTTGATAATTTAGAATTACCCCTTTTATTTCCATTTCTATAAGTTTCTAATCGTACTTTCAAGGAATAATCCATCACTTTCAAAACTATGCAGAATCAACGAAAAAGTTGACAGGTTTTGTTTTTAGATTGATTTTTAAATATGATGTTATAATAGGAAAGAGTGTTAATCAGAAAGGGGATTTAGCTTTGACAAATAAAAACACAGAGGAAACAATGAAATTGCTTGTGGATTTAGTATCAATACCGAGTCCATCAGGTAATACCAATGAAGTGATTTCTTACGTAGAAAAATACCTCGCAGAATTAGAAGTTGAAACAAGAAGAAACCGCAAAGGCGGTCTTATCGTAACATTAGATGGAAAGGATTCAAGTCAGCACCGCATGCTTACTGCACATGTGGATACACTTGGAGCCATGGTCAAGGAAATAAAGTCAAACGGAAGACTAAAAATTGACTTAATCGGAGGATTTAAGTACAACTCGATTGAGGGTGAATATTGCCAAATCGAAACGAGCAGCGGTAAACAATTCACAGGTACGATTCTTATGCACCAGACCTCTGTTCACGTTTATAAGGACGCTGGAAAAGCGGAGCGCAATCAAGAAAATATGGAAATCCGAATTGATGAAAAAGTACATAATGCACAGGATGTTAGAGCACTTGGAATTGAGGTTGGCGATTTCGTTTCTTTTGATCCACGGGTAGAAGTTACTCCAAGCGGATATATTAAATCCCGACACTTAGATGATAAAGCCAGCGTGGCCATTCTATTACAATTAATTAAGCAATTAAAAAATGAAAACATCCAATTACCATACACAACACATTTCTTAATCTCGAACAATGAGGAAATTGGATATGGCGGTAACTCTAATATCACCTCTGAAACGGTTGAGTACTTAGCAGTTGATATGGGTGCTATGGGTGATGGCCAATCAACCGACGAATACACGGTTTCTATCTGTGTGAAGGACGCCAGCGGACCGTACCATTATGGACTACGTAAAAATTTAGTACGTCTTGCTGAAGAAAACAATATTGAATACAAACTCGATATCTATCCCTTCTATGGGTCCGACGCCTCAGCAGCGATTCGTTCTGGTCATGATATTGTACACGGCTTAATTGGGCCTGGGATTGATTCGTCTCATGCTTTTGAACGCACACATGAATCATCGATTCAAAATACAGCAAAGCTTTTATACCACTATGTTCAATCTAACTTAGTTATTTAAAAAATGGAGGTCTCGTTATGCTTTCAAATATTGGTGTACCCGGATTAATCTTAATCCTTGTCCTTGCCTTAATTGTCTTTGGTCCGAATAAACTGCCTGAGATTGGTCGTGCTGTCGGTAAGTCCATTCGCGAATTCAAGCGTGCAACGGAAGGAATCACAAACGACATCAAAGAAGAGTTTCAGGATGATCTGAAAGAGGCAAAAAAGGAAAGAATTGAGTTAAAAAAATAAGTGCATGCTGCATGGGCAGCTTGCACTTATTTTTTTATCGCCGTGATTTATCAGCAAATGCTTGAAGTTGATTGACTAACTTCTTCCTCGCCTTATCATTTCTCAGTAAATAAGCTGCCCCTAATGCCGCTGTTGTCATAAGCAATCGATTTCGTGCCATATGAATTACCTCCATTATTACTTTACTACTTAAATGTTCCCTGAGATTTATCTTTTAAACAGTATGACTTATTATTTGCGATTATTTCAATTTACGACACCAGCCGTTTATAGTATTCTGAATATATAGATAATTATAAAAATAGCATCTAGATTCCTCTATACTTCCATCCCCATAAAAAGAAGGTGTTTTTAAATGTACTTTCATCTATTTGCTGCCCTCTCATTATTCGGAATTTCCATTTCGATTCCCGCCATTCCTGAACCCTACATGGTGGCACTAATACTCACCGGCTTAATTGCACTGCTAATCTTCTTAAAAGATCTCTTTCAACATGTAAATTACAAATTCCTTATTCAAGCAAGAGAAGCAGAAAACGAAAAAATCACAAATCTTTCCTCCTTCCAAGGTAAGTTTGTCATGATTCGTAATGAAGAATCGCCATTATCCGATGCATTCACTTTTATGATCTTTCATGACGGCTCAATAGAGATTCCGCTTTTTTGCCGAAACCATAGTGTCATACAAAAAGCTGTCCATTCCACAAGTGAATTAATCGTATATTATAAGGATTATATCCTTGTGAATGTAGAGGAAATTGAAAAGACACCCAACCCATAGAGAGTTTGGTGTCTTCTCTTACTTTCAAGATTATTCTGCTAACATCGCTTTTATCTTCTCATTATGTTGTTTGGATTGCTCAAGCAACTGATTTAATAGCTCTGCAGCCTGCTTGTCATTTTTCGCCTCAACTGCAGCCTTTAGTTCATGGAAGGTTTTCCAATGCCCCATGGCTTTTCCGCCATGAGCCTTTTGAACAAATTCTTCTTTTGTAATTTTTCCTTCATCTAAGTGTTTCTTTAGCTCTTGGATTTTGGCCATTTTCTCTTGCTTCCACTTTTCACGCTTCTGTGCATTTTCCGGGCTTAGCCACTTATTTCTTAATTCTTTTTTCTCCGCTAAAACCTTTGTCCATTCTGCTTTTTTATCCGGAGTATATTGATCCACCCATCCTAGAAGTTTTTGTTCACGCTCAGCCATTTTTGCTTGCCAGTGTTTGTGACTAGGCTCTTGTTTTTCACAATCACACTCTTCTGACTCCTTGTCTTCTTCTTTATCCTGGGAGCCTGGAACGGTTCTTTTTTCGGCTTGTTTTTCACTGTTATCCGGCGTCTGAACATTTGCTGATGTAACACCTGGCAAGGCGAGTAATAATCCTAACATCACAATCAACAATCTAAATTTCATTTCAATCTCCTTCTTTCTTTGCTATATTCGTTCAAAATTTAACCAGTAATTAAATTTGCACGAATTTATCATGCCCCGTATGTCGAAAAAAATTTACCATTTCGACAAATATTAATCAAATATCCCACTTGTTTATTCCTAAAAGGTATCGTATTCTATGAATACAGTAGATATGTGAATCACTTCACAATACAAACGAGCAGAACGATCTCTATTTTTATTAAGTTTTAATGTGAATTATTTCACAATATTAATCGTTATTGTTGGGAGAGGGATTAATATGAATAAGCCAAAAATCGTAATCTTAGGCGCAGGATACGGCGGTATCATTACTAGTAAGAAGCTTGAGAAGTTACTAAAATCGGGAGAAGCTGACGTTACTTTGATCAATAAACATGAATACCACTATATTACGACACAGCTACATAAAACTGGAGCTGGAACTGCAGCCGATCGTCAAATTGCTATGGAAATTCGGGATTTGATTAATCACCAAAAAACAAATTTTATCAAGGGCAGTGTAACGGGTGTTGATGTTGAAAAAAAAGTCGTACAACTTGAGGACGGCGTAACTGTAAAATATGACTACCTCTTAATTGCTTTAGGTTTTGATATTGAAACCTTCGGAATTCCTGGAATTAAAGAACATGCCTTTGCTATCCGAAGCTTTAGAAGTACGAAAGCCATTTACAACCAAATCGTAAGGCAATTAACTAAATATAAAGAGGACAAGGACCCATCACGCCTTACCTTTGTTGTCGCTGGCGGCGGATTTACAGGAATTGAAATGCTGGGTGAACTAGCTGAAGGACTTCCAAAGCTTTGTAAAAAGTATGATGTCCGATTTGAAGAGGTTAAAATCGTTGCTGTCGAGGCTGCTCCATCTGTTATTCCGTTTTTCCCTAAGGAATCCATCCAATACACAACTGAAGTTTTAGAGAAATTTAATATCGACATGTATATGTCTACGAAAATATTTGAGTGTACTGCTGAGAAAGTGGTTCTGGAAAATGATATCGAGATTCCAACACGTACTTTAATTTGGTCATGTGGTGTGAAAGGAAATCCAATCGTTCAGAATTGTGGTTTACCGGTTGTAAAAGGTAAACTCCCTGTTGATTCCTATCTCCGCGTTAAGGGTATGAAAAACATCTTTAGTATTGGTGACTGCTCACTATTCATGAAGGATGAAAAAAATGCATTGCCCCCAACTGCACAGGTTGCCCTGCAGGAAGCTGACGTGTGTGCAAAAAATATTGTCGCAACCCTCCGCGGAGGAAGCTTAAAAGCTTTTGAATATCATCACAAAGGTTCTGTAGCATCTATTGGAAACTTTGCTGCTGTTGGGAAAGTTGGTAATTTTAGACTTTCTGGATTATTTGGTGCTTTCATGAAACAAGTTATTGAGGCTCGCTATTTATTTAACCTTGGCGGTCCTTTCCTTATCATTAAACAACGCTTTGGAGTTAGTAAAGAACCAGTAAAGATGACTGCTAATCAGTAATGTAATTGAACCAATGGAGTAAGGATTCCCTCCCTTTCTTTTCATGGGGTAGAATATCCCTAAATTACAACGTTGCCTATATCCCCCAATGTCAGGCAGCATAACCACCTTTCAATGAGAAAGGTGGTTTTTCTTGCACAAGAATATTCTATTGGTTAGGGCCTCTGCCCTCCAAATTATGAATGGCATGAATAAAATAATAAAAAAGCTAACCTAAAGGGGAATGATTAAATGTGAGAGTCATAAATGAAAAATTCAGCAAATATTCCCACTTAATTACCGATGAGAAAATTGCCCCACACTTACCAGAAACGGCATTATTAAACGAGAGTATCTTTAATGAATATATAAATAAATACCATCAAGTGTATTTACGTCCCCGTCATGACTATAAAATCACCATTTTAGTCACTTCCATAGATGACCAACAATTTCGAATCGAATCGGGAAGCATAAATGAACTCATACAAGGAAAACACGAAGTGTATCAGTTTATTGAAAATAACCTGCTTGATGGTAAAAAATTTATTATTCAACAGGCATATCCCCGTTTAACGATCGATGAAAATCATTTTGATATTAGAGTGTACGCAATGAAAACTTCTTCTAAATGGACCATTACTGAAAAAGTAGCACGCATTACGCCAGATGGATACTCTATCACTGATGAAGTGAAGTGCATCTTTCCCCTCTCTTCTGTTCGTCCATTATCTTCTTTTAACAGCATTTATCATGGGGCTTGCAGCCAATTAGATGATACCGCCATCTTAATTGCTGAAAAACTAGAGGAGAAATATCCTACATGCAAGTTTGTAATGATGGATTTCTTCGTTGACTTGTTAGGAAAACCTTGGCTAAATGAAATTAGGTATAGATTTTCAGACGGTAAGTGGGATTGGTATCAAGTGTTAAGAGGTGAGAAGGATCTCTTCCCTTATCTGCCTGAAACCTATCCTTACCATGAAAAGGTCCTGCTTTATTATCTTGAAAAATATAATAGCTGTATCATTAAGCCCAATATAAGCCAATGGGGTATCGGGATAGCTGTCATTACTCGGCTAGAAGATCAATCCTTTCAAATTCATTCAGACCGAAGTAAGCTTCCTATTAATGATTTCCATGAGCTGTTAGAAAAAATTCATGAGCAGTATACTTCAAAAAAAGCTTATCACATCCAAGAAAAAATACGTCTTGCAACAATAAAAGACTGCCCATTTGATGTCAGAGTCATGGTCCAACGGAAAAATGTTAACTCTGATTGGGTTGTCACAGGTAAAATTACCAGAACCGCCGCGAACGGTTTTATTGTTACCAATGTTTCAAAGTCATTATCGACGGTGGAGGATGCTTTAGAAGCCTCTAAGATTCACCTTAAAAATATCGATTCACTGCTATGGGAAATTGACCAATTAGGAATACTCATTGCGAGACAGTTGGAGAAAGTGTACCCTGATGCATGCTTATGGGGTATGGATATTGGAATAGATAAGGACGGTAAACCATGGTTCATAGAAGCAAACCTCGTTCCTGACATTTCGATTTTCCGTTACTTGTCTGATAAAACCATGTTAAACAGAATCAAAGAATACCTAAGAGAAGCAAGAAAAGGTTCAGATGACCAATAAAAAAGAGTTATTCTTCTCCTAGGAATAACTCTTTTACTCTTATTAATAGACATCCTTTTTGGTAAATACATAAAAGGAAACAAATAATCCAGCAGCCCACCAGACGAGAAGAACCATCATAGAAAAGGACAACGTCATCCCTTCGATTGGCGGTGGATTTCCATTCATGTAGTTTGTTAACTTTAAATTTACCATAAAGAAATATTTTGCTGACTCCCAGGACGAAACCATATTGCTAAGAATCGCTCCTGAAATGAGAGCGGCTAACATGACACCCATACCGGCCGCTGTACTTCGAATGAGTACGGATAACATGAATGAAAGTGTTCCCACTACGATGGCCACAAGCCAAACAAGTCCAAAATCCATTAATAAAAACTGCCATTGATCGATTAACTTCACGCTTGCAGTATTTAGACCAGCATCCGTTACACTAAACCCTGTCAATACCGGTGCTCCCCAGCCTTTATAACCAAACACCAGCCCCGAAATACTATAAGACAGCAGTCCAGCAATGGCAACAATTAACGAAATGGCAAGAATAAGGGTTATGTACTTACTTAGAAGGACCTTCCACCTCTTAACTGGTCTCGTCAACAGCAGTTTAATAGAGCCTTGACTGTGCTCAGAAGATACAATATCACTGGCAATTACCATAACCATTAAAGGAATAAACAATTCAATGGAATTTTCTAAAAAGATCCTCATAAACGTAGGAGCACCTGGCTCTGATGGGTTAATATCGTGATCAAGATAATATTGATTTTGCTGTAAAGCAATTTGAAGCTGTTGTCTCCATTCATCAGAAATTCGGGGACTGCTGATACGATTTTGTTGATCAATAATCGTTTGTTGTATGATGGTCCGCCAATCATCAGTTCCTAACTTTTCTCTTTGCCGTTCAATCTCTTTATATTGTGCATACGTAAATAATGCAACCAATATACCAATGATAATTGCTATAACCACTAATCTCTTTTTAGCAATCAGTTTCATCATTTCATTCTGAATGAGTTTATTCAATCGAGTCACCCCCGGTTAGTTCGAGGAACAAATCTTCTAATACTGGCATTTTGCGATACATCTCCGTCACGGAAACTCCTGCTTCCACCAGCATTTTATTCCACTCAGCCGTCTTCATTTCATCGTATTCCGTCGAAATCGTCCCATCCGCTCTTTCTTCTATTGTTGTGACGGAACGCAACACCTCTTTCCCCTTTTCAAGCGGATGAAAACGCCAAACTACCCGTTCACGATTGGATAACAAGTTATCGACTGTATCGGTTGTAATCACAGTTCCTCTAGAAATGATCGCCACTCGATCACATAATAATTGGATCTCACTTAATAGATGGCTAGAAACAAGAACGCTTAGTCCTTCCTCTTCGGCAAGAAAACGGATAAATTCCCGCATTTCTCTGATTCCAGCAGGATCTAATCCATTCGTTGGTTCATCAAGGATTAAAACCTTAGGTCTTCCTAAAAGGGCCTGTGCAATCCCAAGTCTCTGTCTCATCCCTAAGGAATATGTTTTAACTTTATCATGAATTCGATCTCTTAAACCTACAAGTTCCGTCACCTCACTGATTCGCTCTTCACCTATACCATCTAGCATACGTGCAAAGTGGAGGAGATTGTCATAACCAGACAAATACGGATATAATTCAGGGTTTTCAACGATACAGCCAAGATGCTTCATTGCTTCCTCAAAGTGATCGACAATATTATGGCCGCCAATTTGAATACTTCCTGATGTTGGTTTAATTAATCCGACCAGCATTCGGATGGTTGTTGTTTTCCCTGCACCATTAGGACCTAAGAAACCAAATACCTCACCTTCCTTTAACTCAAAACTAATTCCTTTAATGATTTCTTTTTTACCAATTACTTTTTTTAAATTATGTACAGATAACGTAATATTCTCCATATGGCCGGTCTCCTTACCAGGTTAGCAATGAAGCCACTCGTTCAGCAATTAAACGGTACCCTTTTGTATTCGGATGGAACTTGTCAGTATACAGGTGATCATTTACCTTCAACTCAAAAAGATCAAATGTTGGTACAAAGACGATTTTTGGAAAAGCTGCACTTAATTCTGCACTTTGATAGTTCCAGTGTCGAACCACTGCAGACATCTCTTTCCCCTGCTCTAAATCAATAAAGGGATTATATAAACCGATAAAGAAAACATTCGCTTCACTATTGCTTGCACGAATTTGTTGAAAAATAAAATTCATATTTTCCATGAATTTTTTCTCAATATCCGCAATGTCTGCTGTTTCAAACTCTAGTAAATCTTGTCCGCCTCTGAACAAATCATTGCCGCCCATTGTTACTAAAATCATATCTGCACTTTGCAGCTGCCGCTTCACTTCAGTTTGCTGAATTTGCTGCTTAAGTTGGTCAGATTCCTGACCGCTAATGCCAAGATTAGTCAGTCGAACATCCTGCTTTGATTTTTCCTTTATTTCATCCAGAAGAAAACCTACATAACCTTTTCCTGTTTCATCACCTGTTCCTCTTGTTAAAGAATCACCTATGGCAACAATATGCAAGCCATTTTTTTTCTCTGCTTTCTTTTCTATATTGGTTTTCTCTTGGATTTTATCAGGCTTGCCTGCATAATATTCGGCTACAGCCCATCCAAGTCCGACCAGCCAGAGGAGGCAAAAAAATACTGATACAATGGTTACAGATTTTATGACGTTTTTATTCACACAGCTTCATCCTTTCTGGCTATTTCCACCTTTTATTTAATCACAATTACTGGATGAATCAAACTTTCAACACAGAAAAAAACCGATTTCCTATACGGAAACCGGCAGTGTAATAGTTCGTATTTTTATAGAATCTTGTTTTATCAATATGTATGCGTCAAGCCTTTACATCATTTTATCATGTGGAGTTCGGTATATTCAACTCTCAAATGAATTTAGACGGACACTCATTGGTTAATTTAATATCATTTGAAGTGGTTAGTTCTAAATCATCAATTAGTTGGTTTTAAAACATTTTTTCACCTCTCATGGGAGATATTTTATCCTCTAATTCCCATCGCTATGTTATGGGTAGCCTTTGCCCGGAGCAAATCGGACAAGAAATCGACCTTCCCCAGGTTCTAAACGAAGTACCAGTTGTTCCACACCATCACTAATTATTTTCCACTCCTGCGTATTGGAATCAATGTATTTTAGATTGTTTATATAGTCTCTCCATACCTTTCATATAAAACCGTTATTGAGTTATATAAATTTGCTCTTCATCTTAGAACACCCTATTTAAGTAGTCGAGTAGAAGGGAACCTTTCTACCTTGCGGTAGATTGTGTTCCTCCCCCCTCACAGAACCGTGCTTGCGCTATTCACGCACACGGCTCCTCCTAGTTACCATTCACAAAATGTTACTAATCTCTTAGATTGAGGATTTTAATTCTGCTATCCTTAGTAGTTTTGTTTCCATTTATCCCTACCTCTGAGTGTAGTAAATGTTTCCCTAGTAAGGGCGATAACTGGTAGCTAGCCTTTCCTCCATCGGCATTACCCAACTTCATTGGTACTACGCTGCTATCCGACTCCCTACACAGCATTTGGTCTCCTTGCTTTTTATCGCTTGTACACCATACTCTTCTAACAAGAAAAGACCGGTAGGGTCTCCCGAGTTGCCGTATCATATCGATGTGTAACGTGCCAAGGTCTCTGACTCCAGAGAGGTTTTATCCATCTTGCCCTTAACGAAGGATAAAATATAGCTTTCTGCTGCAGGTAAAGCATCAGCCCTCTCGATTTACTAACATTATGGAGCTCAATCCCTTCAACCATTTGGCTTTCGGCCCGCCACCTAACTGTCTACGCTTAAAGACTAAAGTTACCTTTAGCCCTCCAAGACTCGCTACGAGCGAATGGCTAGTTCTTACTCGACGGGAATCCCACCCGCTATATGATACGACCTAGGCTCGGCCGAACACCCGCTCCGTTAGCTCAATAAAAACAGCCGCCAGAAATGGCAGCCGAATCTTCAACTCTTGCACACTGATATTTGAATAAGGATTTTATTTTATTTCATAACTAGAAAGCAACTCGACACGTCCATTGTTTTTAAATTCAACTAATGCAAGATTTGGGATTGTTTGCTTAAATGAAGGCAAATAATCCTTATATCTCTCTTTAAAATTGTTTAAACCTGTCTCAGATAAATCATCCATTGCAAGTGTTATATGAGGTATCCAGTTTTCAGGTGTATAAAACTCAAACAAATTCTCGTAACACTTTGCCAAGGAATTGTTAATTTTCTTACTTGAACAAGTAACAAAAGCTGCCGAAGCAGCTGGATATTTAACTCTTGTACCCTAAAGTTGAATAAGCAAATTAGTATTTCAAATTACTTCGAATAATTACACTTGAAGTTGATTTAAAATCAGTTTCAATATATTGTTTTGTGACATATCATTAGTCAATATCATTTCTCCATCCACGCCAAGATAATCCTTTGGATTCCACCAGGC
>JAPSKD010000279.1 GCA_031177865.1 Bacillus sp. (in: firmicutes)
CAGCAGTCTGAAGTGGCTCATCTTCAAATTTTCGTTGAATCTCTGGCATCTCTTTGTATTCCTTTTTCGCTTGGTTTTCCCGCACTTGATCCATAAATTTATTAGGGTCAACTGGCCCAACAATGAACAATAACATATTGCTCGGATGGTAGAAGGTATTATAGCACTCATAAAGCAAATCTTTTGTAATATGAGATATCGATTCAATGGTACCAGCAATATCAATTTTTACAGGATGATTTTGATACAAATTTTGTATCAGTCCAAAATATAGACGCCAGTCGGGATTATCATCATACATGGTAATTTCCTGACCAATAATCCCTTTTTCCTTTTCGACCGTTTTTTCCGAAAAGTACGGATCCTGAACGAAATCAACTAATGTTTCCAGATTTTTTTCTACATCTGAAGTACTGGAAAACAAATAGGCTGTACGGGTAAAAGAAGTAAACGCATTGGCTGAAGCACCTTGCCTGCTAAACTGTTGAAAAACGTCACCATCTTCCTTTTCAAAAAGCTTATGTTCAAGAAAATGGGCAATACCATCGGGAACCTTCACATATTCTTCTTTTCCCAATGGCACAAAATTATTATCAATCGATCCATACTTTGTCGTAAAAGTAGCAAACGTCTTGTTAAAACCTTTTTTTGGCAGAATATAGACATTTAAACCATTGGGTAACTTTTCATGGTAAAGTTCTTCTTGGAGCTGGTCAAAATTGATTTTCTCCATTATTTTACCGCCTCCGATCCAGTTAAGAAGTAGATGGTATCAAGTTCAATTTTATTTGCAACAGCCACAATTTCTTCCTTTGTCGTCTTTTCCATATCATTGATCCACTGCTCAAGTTTTATATCCTTATCTGCCACAACATTATGATAAAGGATTTCTGTTAATCCTCGGGAGGTATCAATGGTTTCGAGAATTTGATTTCGAATCACTGCTTTTGTTTGGATTAATTCTTGATCAGAAAAGTCGCCTTTTTGCATCGCTTCTAACTGATCGCGAATGATTCCCACTGCCTGGTCATAGTTCTTTAAGTCTATCCCTGACATGACCATCATCAGCCCCTTATGGCTCTCTAGCCTGCTGGATACATAATAAGCTAGGCTTGCCTTTTCACGGACATTGATAAACAACTTCGAGTGTGAAAATCCTCCAAAAATGCCATTGAACAATTGAAGTGCGAAATAATCGGAGTCGCCATAGACAATATTTGTACGGTACCCGACATTTAATTTTCCTTGCTTGACATCCTGTTCTTCTTTAATTTCATTTACCTGTCCCTTTTTTTGTATCTCAGTGGATACTACTTGTTTGGGTGTGCGGTTTTCAAATTTCAATAAACTCTCTGCAAGGCTTTTTACTTCATCTTCCTTTACATCTCCTATGACATAAAGGTCCATTTCATCTTCGGAAAACGCCTTTTTAAAATATTCGTATAAATTTTCAGGATTTATCGTATCAACATCGTCCGCTTCACCATTAACTTGCAGAGCGTAGGGTTCACCCTTACACATTTCTTGCAGCAGGCGTACATTCGAATAACGCATTTTATCATCATAAACAGATTGAATTCGCTGTTTTAATGTTCTCTTTTCTTTGTTTACGGTCTCCTGATCAAACGCACTGCCTGAAGCATTTGGTTTTGTCAAAACCTCCGAAAGAAGTTCGAAACCTTTTTCCAATAATGGTGTAGGATCACTTAAGAATTTTTCATTTGCGATTTCAAGTGTGAAACTGATGATATGATATTCACCTTTTTTCGCTAAATCAATAAATAGCGTGGCGCCATATAATTCATCTAAATAAGAACGTAATGCAGTTGTTGTCGGATATTTCGCGGAGCTGCTTTGTAAAACATGAGGAAGAAGTGCTCTTTTCGTTACATCTTCCTTTGTTAAAGGTGCTTTCATTTTCCATACAAATGTATTCGTTTTGTATTTATCTGTTTCAATGACATGGAGTTTGTAGCCCTGCATATTGGTGATTTTTTCGGCAGTTGAATCCATCTCATAACCTCCTTCAGATATCAAAATCCTTCTTATTATATATGTAAACATTCATCGTGTTATTTTACATCTTTTCCATTGTATTTATCACTTATTCTTACTATAATTTGCCAGGCTTGGTTTTTACAAGTTAAAACCTCTGACTATAAAACAAAAAAAGCTGACTAAATAGCCAGCCCTGTTAACTTGTTATGATTATCGTTTTCCTGGATCAAATGGTTCTCCAGCTGCTTTAGGTGCTTGTGAAGATTTGGAGAAGATAACTAAAGCAATTAACGTTACCACATATGGGAAAATTTTAAGAATGATTGGCGGAATAACAGCCAATTCAGGAATAACCTGAGAAACGTTAGCGATTGTGCTGGCAAATCCAAAGAATAATGTTGCTCCTAAGATCCCCAGCGGTCTCCATTGACCAAAAATTAAGGAAGCAAGCGCTAAGAATCCAAGACCTGAAACGGAACCAGTAAATTCGCCTGCGTAAGTTAAAATAATGATCGCCCCACCTAATCCTGATAAAGCTCCAGAAATCATTACGCCGATATAACGGATTCTTACTACATTAATCCCTGCTGCTTGAGCAGCCTGTGGAAACTCACCACAAGATTTTAAACGTAAGCCAAATTTCGTTTTGTTTAGAATGAACGCACTTACCAGTAGTACTACTAAAATAAACCAAGTTGTCGCATACGTTTTTGTAAACAACAAATCCCCAATAATTGGAATTTGAGATAAAATCGGTACATCAAATGGTGTAAAACCGCTGGTAATACGAATATTACCACTGCCTGTTATATTTCTAGCTAAGAATACTGTTAAAGCCATTGCGATCATGTTAATCGCTGTACCACTGATTACTTGGTCAGCACTTAAATTTATGCTGGCAAAAGCGTGTAATAGGGAAAACAAAATACCTACTACCACCGCCACTAATAACCCAATCCACAGCACAGATGATCCTTGCATTGTATCTTGCAGAAAATTAACAGTTAGTGCACTCGCAAATGCTCCTGAAATCATTAAACCTTCTAAACCGATGTTTACGATACCGCTTCTTTCACTAAAAAGACCGCCTAGTGCAGTGATTAGAAGTGGAATGGTAAAAACAATTGCGTAAGGGAATATTTGTTCAATAATGGTCCACATATTATGCTTCTCCCTTCTTGCCAACAGGTCCATCTACATCATTAGCATTTGAACGAGTCTTACGGAATTTATTTAATACACGCTGAATCAGTACGCTAGTAGCAGCAAAGTAAATAATAATAGCAATGATGGTATTAGCAAGTTCTGGTGGAATCTCGATCATTGCATTCATAAAGCCTGTCCCTGAATAGAGAATACCAAAGAGAATAGCTGCGAAAAATACACCTATTGGATTATTTGCTCCCAGTAATGCTACGGCAATGCCATCATAACCCTGTGTTGGTAAAATACCGATTTGCATACTGGAAGCATTACCAGTGTATAATGCTACCCCGCCAAGACCTGCAAGGGCACCTGAAATTAACATAGATAAGATAATATTACGATTAACTTTCATACCTGCATATTCAGCTGCGTGTCGGTTAAAACCTACAGCTTTCAATTCAAATCCTAATGTTGTTTTGTTAATGATAAATGCAATGATGAATACCGTAATAATTGCAAAGAACAGACCTAAGTTGATATAAGAACCCTGAAACATTTCTGTCAGCCAAGGCGTTCTTAACGTAGACTCCTCAGCAAGTTTGCGTGATTCAGTTTCTAGGAATTCACCTTTAAAATAACCAGGAACCACATAGTAAACGGTCCAATAAGCAATCCAGTTCATCATAATCGTTGATACTACTTCATGCACATTGAATCTTGCTTTAAAATAGCCTGGAATGAATGCCCATAATCCTCCCCCCACAATACCGGCTAGGACCATGACTAGGATTAAAATCGGTCTTGAAAGATCAAACGTTAAGCCAACAGCAGTGGCACAAAGACCGCCAATTAACATTTGACCTGCAGCACCGATATTAAATAGACCTGTACGGAAGGCAAAAGCAACAGCAAGTCCAGTAAAAATGAGTGGTGTTGCAGTAGCAAGAGTATCACCAATACGTGATATATTTTTTAATGCACCTTGAAATAAATACGTATAACCTTCAACTGGGCTTGCCCCTATGAAGAGCATCAATAATCCCCCAGCTATAAGTCCTAAAACAATTGATATTAATGATACAATGGTGTTTCTCATACGCTTCTCTCCTTACTCACTCCTGCCATCATCAGTCCTACCTCATTCTCATTCGTTTCAGAAGCATTAACTGTTCCAATCAACTCTCCATTATTAACGATGGCAATACGGTCTGAAAGCTGCAGTACTTCATCCAGCTCTAAAGAAACCAGTAGAACAGCTTTTCCTCTATCACGGTGCTCGATTAGTCTTTTGTGAATATATTCAATCGATCCTACATCTAATCCACGTGTAGGTTGTACAGCAATAAGCAAATCAGGATCTAATTCGATTTCACGGCCGATGATTGCCTTTTGCTGATTACCTCCAGAGAGAGTCCTTGCAATAGACGCTCCACCTTCACCGGAACGAACGTCAAAGTTTTCTAAAATACTTTTAGCATATTTCTTAATAGCGGCGCCATTAAGTAATCCAGCCTTTGCAAACGGAGGTTTATTATATACCTCTAAGACCATGTTATTTTCCAGTGTATAATCTAAAACAAGCCCTCGCTTTTGCCTGTCTTCTGGGATATGACCAATTCCGCTTTCAATTCTTTCACGGATAGGAATGTTCGTGATATCTTTTCCTTTTAATGAAATTTTTCCTGATTCAACTTTTCTGAGTCCAGTTATCGCTTCCACGAGTTCAGATTGACCATTTCCTTCAACCCCTGCGATACCAACAATCTCTCCTCTTCTTACTTCAACGGAGAAGTTTTTAAGTCCTAATACTTTTCTATTACTTTTTACAGAAATAGAATCTATTTGAAGTACAACATCACCTGGTGTACTAGCTTTCTTATCCACTTTAAAGTTAACATGACGACCAACCATCATTTCTGCCAGCTGTGCCTCACTAGTCTCTTTCACATTAACAGTTCCAATTCCTTTTCCACGTCGAATAACCGTACAACGGTCTGCAACCGCTTTAATTTCTTTCAACTTATGTGTAATAATGATAATTGATTTACCTTCATTAATAAGATTACGCATAATTTTCATTAACTCTTCAATTTCATGCGGAGTTAATACAGCTGTTGGTTCATCAAAAATAAGAACTTCGGCTTCACGGTAGAGCATTTTCATGATTTCAACTCTTTGCTGCATTCCTACTGAGATATCTTCAATTTTTGAATGTGGATCAACGTTTAAGCCGTAGTGCTTGGATAATTCCGCTATTCTTTTAGCAGCCTTATCAATATCTAAAACCATACCTTTTAATGGTTCACTGCCTAGAATAATATTTTCAGTTACTGTAAAATTTTCTACTAATTTAAAATGCTGATGGACCATTCCAATACCAAGCTGATTGGCTACATTAGGATTTGTAATTTTTACTTCTTTTTCCCGAATTTTAATGATCCCTTTTTCAGGTTGATACATACCAAATAATACACCCATTAGTGTTGACTTACCTGCACCGTTTTCCCCTAATAAGGCATGTATTTCCCCTTTTTTTAATGTTAGGGTAATATTATCATTTGCTACAATACCAGGGAATTCCTTCCTAATATTCAGCATTTCAACCACATAACTCATAGTAGCACTCACCTTTTTTTTAGACTCGAGTTTCTTTGAACATAGGGAGTCCCCTATTACAACATCAAAAACTGAAGGATATTGAAACAGTTATATATGATTACTGTAGTAATATGCATACTTGACATAACAATCATACATAAAGGACATAAAAGAGACGGGAAAAAACCGTCTCTTTATGATCTTTTACTTGAATAAACTTCCTTGTTCAGAAGCAACTTTAATTTCGCCAGACTTAATTTGTTCAAATACTTCTTTTACTTTTGTCGTTGTATCATCGCTTAAGTTTGGATTTTCTGCTGGTAGGCCAATACCATCGTTTTTAGCATCGAATACTAATGTTTCGCCGCCAGGGAAATCACCATCTAACTCACGCTTAATGATGTCAAATGTAACATTGTCTAATTTCTTCATAGCTGAAGTCAGGATAATTGATTTGTCTCCATCATACTTACCATCTTCGTATTGGTCAGAGTCAACACCAACGATCCAAACTTTTTCGCCTGCTTTTCCACGTGTTTTTGCTTCGTTAATTGCACCTACACCAACACCACCAGCAGCTGTAAAGATTACATCTACGCCACGGTCATACATTTGTGCAGCAATTTGTCCACCTGCAGCTACGTTATCAAATGAACCTTGGTAAACTACGTTTTCAGCATTCAGTGTTAGGTTTGTTCCTAGGTTATCATTTGCATATTTAACACCTTGCTGGAAGCCCCAGTTAAACTTTTGAACAGCAGGAATTTCCATACCGCCGATGAAACCAGCTTCACCTTCTTTTAATTCAAGTGCAGCAGCAACACCAGCTAGGAAGCCTGACTCATGCTCAGCAAAGAAAACTGCAACTGTGTTGTCTTTAACAACTGGTTTAAAGTCACCAGAATGTGGGTTACCATCAAGAATGACAAATTTTGCATCTTTATATTTATCTTGGGCATGGA
>JAPSKD010000280.1 GCA_031177865.1 Bacillus sp. (in: firmicutes)
AGAAGGATTTAGGAAGAGATGATTTTACCAAAATTCCAAATGGTGGACCGATTATTGAAGATCGACTATCGATTTTATTCTCTGAGGGGGTGAAGAAGGGGCGCATTAGTCTTAATCAGTTTGTTGAATTAACTTCTACTCGAGCGGCAAAATTATTTGGCTTATTCCCGAAAAAAGGGACGATTGCAGTGGGGGCAGACGCTGATATCGTCATCTTTGATCCACAAGTAGAAAGAGTGATATCTGCTGAAACTCACCATATGGCAGTCGATTACAATGCCTTTGAAGGCATGAAAGTCACGGGAGAGCCAGTTTCCGTAATATCACGAGGCGAATTCGTCGTGAGGGATAAGCAGTTCGTCGGCAAACCAGGTTCAGGCCAATATCTAAAGAGGGCCAAATACAATGTGAATGCACCAGTAAACCAAAACCAAACCCTATCCATTTAACAGCATTATATAAAATACTACTATCTCCACATTGTTGAACTACTCCTGCAATTGCTTGCTAAAAAGCAAGCAATTGCCCTAAATAACCTCTGTTGTTGTCGGTGATTGAATTTGAATTTTTAAATTCTTGTATTTTAAACCGAAAAGGAGTGTTCATATGAAAAAAAGCCACTTAAAGTCTTCAGATTTATTACCTATTCAACAAAAAGACAGAAAAGTTACAAAACTAGGATATTCATTTATGTGGGTTGGGATGGTTGTCGTACTCGCTACCTTTGCCATTGGCGGTGCAGGGGTTCAAAGCCTTTCGTTACCTCTCGTTATTCTTGCAACCATTATTGGCTCACTCGCTATTGGATTTTTTATATCCTTAATTGCGGATATCGGCATAGAGCATGGCTTGTCATTCCCAGTGTATATGAGAGCACCGTTTGGGACGATTGGAACCCATATTCCCTCGATCACAAGGGGAGTTACCGCTTCTGCTTGGTTTGGGATCAATACCTATTTCGGTGCGACAGCAATGAACGGTATTTTAAATATATTATCTGGATTTGACAATTGGTTTGTTTGCTTCATCATTTTTGCAATTTTCCAATTGATTAATACGGCTTTAGGAATTAAATCGATTGAACGGTTCGCAGATTTAGCGGCGCCAATCATTATCCTAATCTCGATTTGGATGTACTCATCATTATCCGACCAAGCACAAGGTGCTGGCAGAGACGTTTGGAGCTGGGTAGAATCCCCAGTCACGGGTGGTGCGGCGTTTACTGCTTTTATGGTTGTTATTTTTAGTAACATGGGTTTTTGGGCAACATTGAGTGCGGATATTCCGTCGATTTCGCGTTT
Organism: Bacillus sp. (in: firmicutes); assembly: GCA_031177865.1. GTDB lineage: Bacteria > Bacillota > Bacilli > Bacillales > Cytobacillaceae > Neobacillus. The sequence continues at coordinate 1,302 of JAPSKD010000280.1, forward strand.
CATGAAAGCTCCAGCGAATGAAAAGAACTGGTTTAAGAGAAACAAAAGTTCCTTAATCGGCAACCTTATTGCCATGCCATTAACGCAAACCTTCATGATTATCATTGGTGCCGTATCATACATTGCCGTATTAAATGCAGACCCAGTGGTTGCACTTCAAGAGTCAGCCAGCGGCTTAGTCCTTGCCGTTTTACTTTTGATGATTGTATTAGCCCAGTGGTCAACGAATACTGCTGCGAATGTTGTTCCAGCTGCAACGATTTTCTCTAATGTAGGCGGACCGAAGTTTCCGTTTTGGGCGGGTGTTATCACAGCTGGAATCGTTGGTACGATTGTTCAACCGTGGGAGTTATTCGGGGTTATCATTCCAATTCTTCTAATCGTTGGCGGCGTATTGTCAGCAATCGTAGGTATTCTGTTTGCGGACTATTATTTAATCCGTAAAAGACGAGTAAATGTTCCTGCGTTATACGAAGACCATGGTCAATTTAGATATTGGGGCGGCGTGAATCTTGTAGGCTTTATTGCTTGGATTATTGGCGGTTATATCTCCTATTTATTCCCGGCATACGGATTTTTAGTAGGGTTCTTACTTGGAGCAGCCATCTATTATGTGTTGGCGAAGTACTGGTGGTTTAGGAAGTATCAACAAGCTGAAATTGAAGACCCATCTGATGCAAAATATCTAGGAATTTCAGTCGGGCGTGATTGGGTTATTGAAGAAGATTATGAGTCTGTCATCGAGGAAGCACCTGCTAGTTTAAAATTTGATTAATGAAAATTTCTAAATTATAGGAGGATATGATGTCAGATTATCAACAATATCTTAATGAACGAGATAAGCTTGACTTTTTTATTCAGAAGGGTTTTCGAATTAATGCTGTGCATGAACACTTAGATGGGGCTTCAGTTGAGTTTTACCACCCAACGAGCAAGGAAAAAGAAATATTACTTATTGGCACTGCTAATGCAAGAAAGTATTTTTCCAGTTTACTTATTAAACAGAATTTAGGCATAAAATGAGTTTGGAAGTGTGCAAAGGGGATTGGTGCTTGTAACCCATCCTCTTTTGGAATTTTTCGTATTGAACACTTTCATTTAACTAGGGAGGGGAATCAATGAGCGTGACAAAAAAAGATACTACGGTTCTACAAAATTTTATTAATGGGGCTTGGGTAAGTTCAAACAGCGGTCAGACACTAAATGTCCCAAATCCAGCAACAAATGAATTACTAACAAAAGTGCCTGTTTCAACGAAAGAAGATGTAAATGCCGCCGTTGCAGCTGCGAAGCAAGCGTATAACAAGTGGAAAAAGGTTCCGGTACCAAAACGGGCAAGAATACTCTTTAAATATCATGGTCTATTAACTGATAACCATGAAGAGTTAGCGAGATTGATTGTCCAAGAAAATGGTAAAGCATTTAAAGAGGCATATGGGGAGGTTCAGCGTGGTATCGAATGTGTAGAATTTGCCTCGGGAACACCTACCTTGATGATGGGTGAAACATTATCTGGAATTGCGGAAGAGATTGATTCGGAAATGTTCCGCTATCCATTAGGGGTTGTTGGGGGAATCACTCCTTTTAACTTTCCAATGATGGTGCCGCTTTGGATGTTCCCTTTAGCCATTGCTTGCGGAAATACCTTTGTGTTAAAACCATCTGAACGGACACCGATTTTAGCAAATAGACTTGCAGAGTTGTTCTCTGAAGCGGGGGCTCCTCCTGGAGTATTAAATGTCGTCCATGGTGCACATGATGTCGTAAATGGATTACTAGATCATGAAGATATCGCTGCCATCTCCTTTGTTGGTTCTCAGCCTGTTGCAAAGTACGTTTACGAACGAGCGGCGGCTAAAGGAAAAAGAGTTCAAGCGCTATCCGGAGCGAAAAATCATCATATTGTCATGCCAGATGCTGATATGGAGAAGGCGGTACAGCATATTATTTCTTCAACGTTTGGAAGCGCGGGGCAGCGCTGTATGGCATGCAGTGCGGTTGTTGTTGTCGGTGACAATGAACCATTCGTTAAGGCTTTATCGAAAAAAGCAGATGAGTTGATCATCGGAAGTGGAATGGATGACGAGGTGTTATTAACTCCTATCATTAGAAAAGAACATCGTGATAAGGTTCTCGGTTACATTGAAAAAGGAATCGCAGAAGGTGCTGAATTAATTCGCGATGGACGAAAAGAGATAGGGGACCATCCGGAAGGGAATTTCTTAGGTCCAACCATTTTCGATTATGTCACTCCTGAAATGACCATTGCCAAAGAAGAAATCTTTGCCCCCGTTTTGATCCTGCTCCGTGCCAGCGATTTAGACGAGGGATTGGAGTATATTCGAAAATCAAGATATGGAAATGGAGCCACGATATACACAAATAATGCAAAAGCAATTAGGCAATTCCGTGAAGAAGCAGACGCCGGTATGCTCGGTATTAACGTTGGTGTTCCCGCAACAATGGCGTTCTTTCCATTCTCAGGCTGGAAGGATTCGTTTTATGGTGATCTCCATGTTAATGGCAAAGACGGCTTAAACTTCTATACGCGTAAAAAAATGATTACATCCCGTTTTGAAGCATAGAAAAGGAGGGACCGACATGGTTCAAACAGGTCGTCCATATGAGGAATTACTTGCACAAGATGATAAATACTTATGGCATTCGATGAAGCCCTATAATCCCCATGCCACAATCGTGGCTAAAAAGGCAGAAGGTTCTTGGGTAACCGATGCCGATGGAAAGCGCTATTTGGATGCAATGGCTGGATTATGGTGCGTGAATGTAGGCTATGGTAGAACAGAGCTTGCAGATGCGGCGTATGAACAGCTTAAGGAGATGGCTTATTTTCCACTTACGCAAAGCCATATTCCAGCTATCAAACTGGCTGAAAAATTAAATGAAATGCTTGGCGATGAATACGTCATATTTTTCTCAAACAGCGGGTCAGAGGCGAATGAAACTGCTTTTAAGATAGTCCGCCAATATCATCAGCAAAGAGGCGAATATCATCGATATAAAATACTTTCACGATACCGCGGTTATCATGGAAATTCAATGGGGGCACTAGCAGCGACAGGTCAAGCACAAAGAAAATATAAATATGAGCCGCTTGCTCCAGGATTCATTCATGTTTCTCCACCAGATTCCTATCGGGATGATGTTAATGTAAGTGACCCTAAGGAACTTGCATCGGTAAAAGAAATCGACCGGACCATGACGTGGGAGCTAAGCGAAACGATAGCGGCCATGATTATGGAGCCTATTATAACGGGCGGGGGAATCCTAGTTCCACCTGAGGGATACATGAAGGCAGCCAAAGATGTTTGTGAAAAACATGGTGCTCTGTTAATTGTAGATGAAGTAATTTGTGGCTTTGGTCGAACTGGAAAAGCTTTTGGCTTTATGAATTATGATGTTAAGCCCGACATTATCACCATGGCTAAAGGGATTACGAGTGCGTACCTGCCGCTATCCGCAACGGCTGTACGGAAAGAAATTTACGAAGCCTTTAAAGGAACGGAAGAATATGATTACTTCCGCCATGTTAACACCTTTGGCGGCAATCCAGCTGCTTGTGCCTTGGCGTTAAAAAACCTAGAAATTATGGAAAAAGAAAACCTTTTTGATCGCTCGCGTGACCTTGGCAAACAAGTGGTCAATGAATTAACGGATCTTCTTCAGGACCATCCATTTGTTGGCGATGTACGAGGAAAAGGATTATTGGTTGGAATTGAATTAGTGAGGGATAAGAAGACAAAGGAACCTTTAGAGGTAACACTGGTTAATCAAGTAATTGCTAGCTGCAAACAGGAAGGGTTATTAATTGGTAAAAACGGAGCCACTGTAGCGGGGTACAATAATGTATTAACCCTATCACCGCCATTAAATATCACCCAAGAAGAGATCAATTTCATTATTAAGACTGTTAGTGATAGCTTAAAGAAAATCAAATAAGCATAAAAGAGTCCTAAGTGTCAGAAAACACTTAGGACTCTTTTATGCTCATTTATTTTATCACAATAGGTATTCTTCCGTTTAAGAGGAGTGCATCGCTGTAAATGTTGTCTATATTCAATCTGACCATATGAGCTTAAGGATCTGCTAGACCTAATTAGCACATCCAACCTTTGGGCAGTCGACATTTCAATCGGCTTTCCAGCTGGAATTGTATAAGGTGCATTGTAACAGCCAAATGGTGGTACGCCTAGAGCCCTGCCATCTACTGCAATGACCACGACATCAACTGCAAAGGTAATCTTTATTTTTGTATAGGCTGCACATAATAAACGGACAAGGATTGTCTGATTTCTTTTAGCGTTAATAGAAATCTGCATTCCAGCGACACCATTATTTAACCCAGCAGGAACTGTTAATCCATGGCGGATAGATACAGTACTGCCTACGCGTCCTGGGAAATTAACCCCCGTCACTACAAAGTAATCAGGATTGTAATCATGAAAGGCAAAGAAATCATAACTTCCGCTGTCATTCTCGTGAAAATCATCATTGACTCCAGGTTCATCACCCATTTTTAGGAAAGTCTGATGCGCATGATCAGCTTGTTCACGCCAAACGGATTCGATTATAAGGTGGACCCTTTGGTTTTTCGGGATACTCATGGTAGCATTGGTTGGATTCAAGAGTTCAGGAGTTGGAGGACTCTCTTTGGGTGGATCGAATGATTTAGCCCTTTGACCCTCATGGCCAACCACTGACCTGCGAGGAATCTGATGTTTAGGATTCGAAAAAGACATAGCATTACCCCTTTGATTTATTACAATTATTTTTTAAAATTATCAGTCATATAATCGTTTAATGCTGTCCTTCATGCCCCGATGCAGGACCAGTATTATACGGACCATTACGCATTCCGGCACCAGGGAATGTTGTAACTCCTCCAGGAGTGTTACGATCACCAATGAAATCTAATCCGCTCATCACACCCATCCCATAATTTCCACTTTGGGCAGATTGACTGGTCTCTGAGTGGTCATGCATAGGATAACAAATCGGTGATAATTGAACAGAGATATCAATATCCCCAGATTTGGTTCCTTTTTTCGGAAAATGGGTGTTCAACCCCTCTGTTGGAACAACGCCGTTCACTCCCGTTACATAAACGTGATTTGCATGAATGTGCAGGGAATGGAGGGATAGGCCAGCGTTTATAATACGAATTACCGCTGGTTCCCCAAACTCTATGGCTCGGGGTATATGGGTTATGGGCTGCAAACCACCCCGATTGATCATTCATTTTCCAGTTTGAAAATTCCTTTCTTTCCCACATGTTGACAGCAATTGTTTTATCGAGGATATCTTTTTAAATATGACAA
>JAPSKD010000281.1 GCA_031177865.1 Bacillus sp. (in: firmicutes)
TTTTACATAATTGTACGGGGGACCCAATATATATCGAATTTTTTCCAACTGAACTTAGTTTTTTCCAACTATCTCTTACCGAAACTCCAGCTAAAAATGGCAAACTAATAAATTTAAAAACTTCTACAGTCTGTGACGTTAATGTTTCGTCCATTGTTCGGGGTAACATCCAGTATACCATGAGGAGGCTCCCCGGACCACCCTAAGGTGCGCTTTACACAGTCCGTTTTTTTTTTAATAAGCAAAAAAAAAAAAACTGCCCCTGATCTGCAAAATTAATGCAGCTGGAGAGACAGTACTCTTTCTTTTTAAAAAATCGTAACAATTACCATCAACAAAAATAGAATTGTTATATAATTTACTGAATACAAAAATATCACATGTGCCCACTTTAGATCGTTCTTGGTAAAAAAACCAGAAATGCTTACAGCTAACCAGCCCACATTAAAGATAGTGGCAATCGCTATAAACGTAGAGCCAAGCGAAGTTAAAAAAAACGGTAAAGGCAGCAGGCAGGCTACATAAACAATAATTTGCACTTTTGTAACTTTAAATCCACGTACCACAGGAAGCATCGCCACCCCGGCAGCTTTATATTCTTGACATTTCTTCATGGCAATCGCAAAGGTATGCGGCATTTGAAAAATAAATAAGATTAGAAATAATATAATCGGAACGATATGCAAACTTGACTCAATCGCTGCCCATCCTATTAAAGGAGTAACAGCCCCTGATACACTCCCGATTATAGTATTAAACGTAAATCTTCGTTTTGACCACATCGTATACAAAAACACATAAGTAAACCAACCAATGAAACCGTAAATGGTGGCTTCGATGGTCGTAAACAGTAACATGATGAAACCGATTATGGTAAAGGCAATCCCCATTATTAACACAATTTTAAGAGGAATATTTCCTGTTACAGTTGGCCGTTTTTTGGTTCTTTCCATAATCGTATCAATATCTACATCGTACCAATTATTTAGGATAAGTGCTCCTGCCATAACCATTGTGCTGCCGATGATTGTTAATAGGAATAATCCCCAGTTATCAACAAAAGATTTTCCAGTAAAATGCAGAGCTAACCAGAATCCTGAAAAGACTGGGAGGACATTCGCAAGTAATACACCAGCCTTAAAAAGTGCTTTTAAATCTTCCATTAAGGTAGAAGTATTTAATAAAGGTGAATTCCCTTTATCACTAGAAGGTATTTTGTTTATACCCATTGACTATACCTCCTAACATGATTTGTATCACTTTTAGGTTTTTAACTCTTATCATCCTCACCGAAATACCAAAAACTGTGGGAGTATTAATCTCCCACAGCTCTCTTTCATTTCTCTTTACTTTCGTTCAATTCATCGATAAGTTGTTTTGTTCTCTTTGCATTCCCTTCCGCGAAGTTTTCGAGGCGCTCCTTTAATTCATCATCATCATGAATCCGCTCCGCTGTAATCAGATAAGTCCTCATGAGATCTTCTTCTACTTCAATTGAGTGCTCAAGAATTTCCTCCAGGTTATTTTTTTCTTCTTCATTCTTCCCTTTAAAAATCTTAGCCGTCAAAGTGTAAACCTCCTCTTAGTTTTCTAAAAACTAAAACTCTTCCACGGTCGCAATATAAGGTAAATTTCTATACTTTTGTGCGTAGTCGATTCCATAACCAACTATGAATTCATCTGGGATGACAAAGCCAACATAGTCCACCGGTAAATCTACTCTTCTTCTTTCAGGCTTGTCTAAAAGTGTACAAATTTTAATCTGTTTCGGTTTATGCATATTCAAATGGTCTCTTAAAAAGTGCAACGTCAATCCACTGTCTATGATATCTTCAACTACAACAACATTTTTATTCGTGATATCTTCATCCAGATCCTTTAATAGCTTTACCTTTCCGGTTGTTTCTGTCTGGTTACTATAGCTAGAAACTGAAATAAAATCAACGTTAATATTTCCTTTCATTTCACGAATCAAGTCGGCTGCGAATACAAACGACCCTTTAAGCACAACAATTAACATAATATCCTCATTGTTAAAATCTCTTTCAATTTCCTCTGCTAATTCTTTCACTCTTTGTTTAATTTTTGTTTCTGAGATCATCGTATCTTTCACTCTATAGGGCACTAATTATACCTTCTTTCTAAAAAATCCTAACTAGACTCCATTATTATTTCAAAAAATAATAATGAATACAAATTTTCAATGAGACCAATTGATTGTGTAACTAAAAATTTTCTCTTTTTTCCGTTACTGCCTCGCTTACCATTTTGTACATGCATACAACTCCCTCTTCTGAAGCCTCAAAGCTATATGCATTTTCAACATCAATGCCAAGACTGTCAGCTTCTATTTCGGCGTCGATATTGGCACCAAGAAAGATGAACTCCCAGTTATATTTCTCCTGCTGATGACAGATTAACTCTTTCACCTTTTTGTAGGTAAATTCACGGCTGGCATTCTCAAAGCCATCTGTTGTGATCACAAAAATAACCTTCCCTGCTCGATCGTCCTCATTTGTTTTTGATAATCGATGACCAACATCTAGAATCGTTTTCCCTACCGCGTCAAGAAGAGCTGTACACCCTCTTACATAATATTCTTCCGCTGTCAGCTTCACTTTTTCTGCCTCAATACCATTCCATACGACTTCATATTGATCATCAAAAAGAACAACTGTGACCAATGTTTCACCTTCTAATTTTCTCTGATTTTCAATAAACGCATTAAATCCGCTAATCGTGTCACTTTCAAGTCCTCCCATCGAACCGCTGCGGTCGAGGAGAAAAATAATTTCTGTTAAGTTACTGTTCACATCTATCATCCTTTCAATCTGTTTATATTATAATAATAGGTGAGATTATCCATTATTTGGTCGCTTTGCAGGCGACATTTCCGGAGGTAGTTATGTTTGATAAAGAGCAATTACTAGAATTACAGGCTTATATAGAAAAACATTTGAGCGGCCGATTGCTCCAGACTTTTGAATCTGTAAGCTTTCAAAAATCAGAAGAGCTTCAAAATATTCAAATCGAAGACTTCATTAAGAGTAAACGCCAACCTACCTTCAATCAGACTTTGTTCCGCTTTATCGATAAAAAAGGCGTGAGCGACGCAGATGTTTACAAACGTGCTGGAATGGACCGCAGGCACTTTTCCAAAATACGCTCGAACCCAGAATACAAGCCGGGTAAAAATACCGTTATCGCCCTAGCTTTAGCACTTGAACTACCGAAAATAGAAACAGAAAAACTATTAAGTTCCGCTGGTTTCTCGTTATCTGACAGCGATACCTTTGATTTAGTCATCCAGTTCTGCCTCGAGAAGAAAATATATGATTTTTATGATATCAATCAGGCGTTAGAATATTTTAGTTTAAATCCGTTATAAAGAAGGATAAAAACAGACTAATATCGAATTAATCGGATAGAATGGAGTTTGTACATAGCCATTTAAGAGGAGTGAAGAAAATGCCAGTAAATGTTTATCTTGTTTTTAATGGTAACACCCGTGAAGCAGTAGAATTTTATGCGAAGGTATTTAAAACTGAAGCACCGCAAATTATGACTTTTGGTGATCAACCGCAACATCCTGATTACCCTATGCCAGAGGAAGCAAAAAATCTAGTGATGCACACTCGCCTGAACATTGATGGAAGTACTGTCATGTTCTCTGACAATTTCCCTGGATCACCATTTATCGAAGGCAACAACGTGACATTGGCATTAGTAAGTAAAAATTTGGATGATATCCAATCTTGGTATGATCAATTAAAAGAAGGCGGCACTGTTACAATGGAACTTCAAGAAACCTTCTGGGCTAAACTTTATGGTCAAGTAACTGATAAATTCGGAATCCACTGGCAGATAAGCCATGACAGCGGAGAATATGGCAGTTAATTTTCACAAATAAAAAGGATACAGCCTTTAATGACTGTATCCCATTTTGCGTTCATATTATTTCAAGCTTCTGCTTAAGAAGGCTTTTGTCCGTTCATTCTGAGGATTTGTAAACAATTCTGAAGGGTGCCCCGTTTCAATGATTTCTCCGTTATCCATGAAAATAACCCGGTTCGCCACTTCCCTAGCAAAGCCCATTTCATGTGTAACAACGATCATCGTCATCTGCTCCTCAGCTAGTGCCTTTATGACCTCAAGAACCTCTCCCGTCAATTCAGGATCTAATGCTGAAGTAGGTTCATCAAATAATAGAATTTCAGGATTCATCATAAGGGCTCTCGCGATCGCCACCCTTTGTTTTTGACCGCCAGAAAGACTAGCTGGATAAGCATCCGCTCTTTCTGTCAGACCAATTTTCCTCAACAGCTCCGTGCTTCTTTTCTGAATGGATGCAACTGGCTCGTTCTTAACCAATTTAGGGGGAAGTTCTAGATTCTCCTTAACCGTCAGGTGCGGGAATAGATTAAAATGCTGAAAGACCATACCCATTTTAGAGGTAATCTTTTTGATTTCCTGCGGTTTTGCGTATACTCCATCCTTAACAAATGGATCACCAGAAATCGTAATGCTTCCTGCATTTATTTCTTCCAAGTGAACTAAGCTGCGAAGCATTGTACTTTTCCCCGATCCAGATGGGCCGATTATTGCTATTACATCGTTTTTATTAACATCAAATGTTATCTGTTTTAGTACATCCAGCTTGCCAAACGATTTCTTCAGGTTGGATACTTCAATGATTGTCACATTTACCAATCCTTCTTATTCAAATTTATATCTTCTTTCAATCCCTTTAAAAATAAATGTTAGAACGAGAGTCATAATGAGATAAATTAAACCAGCGACGAAAAATGGGACAATCGTAAAGTCACGGTTTACAGCGGTTTGAGCGTAGTGCAGCAACTCTGGTACTGCCACAGCATAGAGCAAAGCAGTATCCTTAACAAGTGTCACCGATTCATTTGCAATAGCCGGAAGTGTGACCCGAAACATTTGCGGCAAAATGATTCTTGTTGTGGTCTGCCATTTACTTAAACCAAGAACCTGTGATGCCTCATACTGCCCTTTATCAATGGCCAACAGACCGCCGCGGAAAATTTCGGCAAAGTACGCTGCATAGTTTAATACAAATCCCAAACACGCTGCCACGAACCGATCTAAAACTAAATATTCTCCGACCACAGGCAGCATCGGCAGTCCAAAGCAGATTAACAACAATTGCAGTAATAGAGGAGTTCCCCTCATAACATAAATATAGCCCTGAGCAAGTAAGGATACAGGCTTTAAACTGCTTTTAACAGCAAGTGTCAACAGAAAACCAAGTGGAACGGAGACGATAATCGCAATGAAAAACAATAGAACCGTCATCTGTGCCCCTTCTAGCATAGGTACAAGAATGGATGTGAAATATTCAAAAGACATGGTAACTCCTCCAAAAACAAAACAGGGTTCCCTCTAGGAAATCCTGTTTCGCCCTATATTCATTCTTACTTTAGTACTTTATCTTCGCCAAACCACTTTTTCGAGATATCAGCAGCTGTTCCGTCCTCATTCATTTCATCAAGTGACTTCTGGAGCTTCTCCAGCAGCTCTTCATTTCCCTTTTTAACACCGATCCCATATTCCTCAGGAGCAAGCGACTCTTCAAGTACTTTAAATGTTTCTGCCTCTTTCGTCATGTAATAATTGATGACAATTTCATCAATGACTACTGCGTCCAAACGACCGCTCTTTAAGTCTGTTAGAGCCTGTACATTGTCAGCAAACTCAGTTACGGTTTTAACTTTCTCTTTAATAGGTGAAGCATTTAGGGCGTCTAAAGCTGAAGAAAGCGACTGCAACCCGACTACTTTACCTTCTAAATCATCTAGTTTAGTAAGCTCTGAATCAGCAAGAGTAACGATTACCTGTGCATTTTTTAAATAAGGTTTTGTAAATAGGACTTTCTCTTTCCGTTCATCTGTAATCGTGTATCCGTTCCAAATAAGGTCAATTCTGCCACTGCTAAGCTCTGCTTCTTTTGTTTTCCAGTCAATTGGCTGGAATGTAACTTCTGTTCCCATTTTTTCAGCTGCTGCTTTTGCATAGTCAATATCAAAACCTACAATATTATTGTCCTCATCGCGGAACCCCATAGGAGCAAATTTATCATCGATTCCAATGACAAGCGTATCTTCCTCTTTACTTGCTGATTTGGAGCATCCAGTAAAAATTACAAGCACTGCAGTTAATATAAAAATCATAGTTGCTAATCTTTTCATTTGTATATACCCCTTTTATAGTAATTAATTTCACTTTAGTACGTTACCATATTATCATACTACCACATTATAACACTATAATATTATGTAATACAACATAATAATAAAAAGGAGCCTATTTTTTAAAAATAGACTCCACTCGTTGATATTTTCCAAATCATATGATCTTGGCCTTGCCCCCAATAATCCGCAAGTAAATAATTAGGTTCCCCAAATTTCTTTTTCCAGATGGTTTGAGCATTTCTGTAGCCGCTGTCGAGACAGAATTCTACGATTCCACGAGCTTTTAAGGTATGAAGTATTTCGGCTAGCAGCTTGTTCCCGATTCCCTGTCTTTGATAGTCAGGAAGTACAAATACCGTTCCCACTTCAACAAGATTCCCCAGCATCCCATTCGTACAGTCTTGAATCA
>JAPSKD010000282.1 GCA_031177865.1 Bacillus sp. (in: firmicutes)
CCGAAAGAACCTGCAGCATTGAATATGGATGTGGATGAAACGGGCAAGGCATTAGGGCTGTTCTAATAAATTGAGGTGAGTTGAGTGTTTGATCCTACGGCTTTCGATAATATGAAGGTGGTCATTGAAGGGGCGTTATATGATTTAGATTTAGCGGGAGAAATTGTTGTTACGGACCGAAATGACATCGTGAATATGGCGAAAATGTCCCGCAGTTTTGATGTTTACTTTCAAAACTCTTCAACTCAAAAAGGTAGCGTTATGGCAAAATTGGAATTGCAAGCAAATTTAATTAATCTTGCAGCAGAGTTACTGCCAAACTCTTCGTTACAGAAACAGTCTGGATGTACAATAAGACTGCAATTTTTTCATTATGGAATTACCGATGAAGTACACTTAAAAAAAATACGAGAAATTTTGATTGATATTTGGGGGAAATCAAGACAGATTAGTCAATCTGTAACGATTACACCTTCAAAATCACTGATCCATAATTGTATTTCCATTGAATTTGACAGACTAATCAGCGAGGACCAAATGGATGATTTGGTTGAAATGATCGAATTTATGATGAAGACCAATGAACAATTACAATCTTACCTAAGAGAAATTAGTTAAACAGGTTGAAACCGGCTATTTATTTTAGCTGGTTTTTTTATCGGTATAAATATTTACAAGAAAACGATTTCAAGGTACGATTGTTTTAACTAGATATTAGGACCTCATACCAATTTTAAGGGGAGATAACATTGGTTAAAACGGCATGGGTAACAGACAGTACCGCATTTTTAGATGAAGAATTAAAAAATCATCCTGATTTGTATACAATACCATTAACGATTTTATTAGACGGTGAGGAATTTGCTGACGGGATTGATTTAACAGCGGCAGAACTTTTTGCTAGATTAAAAGATCTTAAGGCACCACCAAAAACTTCACAGCCTGCAGTAGGTGTTTTCCAGGAATTATACGAAAAACTTTCCAAGGATTATGACCAAGTCGTAGCTGTTCTTTTATCTGGAAAACTGAGTGGTACCGTCTCTTCAAGTGAACAGGCAGCAAAGCTTGTTGATATTCCTGTTAAAACCTTTGATTCTCACATTCTAACTGCACCTATGACTGCTTTATTAAAAAAAGGTATGGAATTAATGGAAGCAGGTAATAGCCTTGAATCTGTCATGGATCATTTGGAATCATTAAAGACCACAAATGAGACGTATGTTCTAATTGGAAGCTTAGAGCAGCTTCATCGCAGCGGCAGGATGTCTGGTTTACAGTTTTTCTTAGGGAGCATGCTAAACGTGAAGCCTATCATTTCAATTGAAGAAGGCACCCTTAACACAAAAGAAAAAGTGAGAAGTGATAAGAAGGCCAAGGACAGGATTCTAGACTACTTTAAATCCTCTTATGGAAAAAATAAATTTAAAGAAGTATATATTTTATATGGGTTACACCAGGTACATGCAAATGAATGGAAAGTGGAATTAGAACGATTATATCCCGAGTTAAAGGTTATTACCTGTCCCTTAGGTGCGGTTATTGGTGTCCACGCAGGTGAAAACACGCTTGGAATCAGCTGGCATAATGGATTGAAATAACTTTATCCCCATGTGAGCATACTAAAATGGTAGTTCATTTTAGTTAAAGGGGGTAATTACCATGAAAAATAAAAATTTGACACGTGAAGAGATTGAGAAGCAAGACCAAAAAAATGATGTCGAACTTGGTGGCGAGTATACAATTGGTAACACGAAGTCACAAAGCCAGAAAAAGAGCGGCCGTCAGGCGAACAAAAAATAACTCCGAATTCTCGGGGTTATTTTTTGTTTGCTTTTCATGTTAAAATACTTGGGTGAAGGAAGGTGTTTTACATGAAGGATCAAATTATAGAACAAACAAAAACGTTTGTCCGTAGTGAATTAGGTGAAGACGCAACAGGGCATGATTGGTTCCATGTTGACCGCGTCAGACGGACAGCATTACATATTTGCAAACAAGAACAAGCCGGTGACTCATTTATTATTGAAATGGCTGCACTTTTGCATGATATCCCTGATGAAAAGCTTAATGACAGTGCGGAAACGGGGAAAAACAAACTTGATTCATTTTTAAAAAGTATTGCGTTGCCTGAAGAGGCACAAAGCGCTATTGTGGAAATTATTGATTCTATTTCATATAAAGGTGGAAATAAAACGGAGTTAAAAACGATAGAGGCAAAAATCGTTCAGGATGCAGACCGGTTAGATGCAATTGGTGCGATTGGCATTGCGCGAACATTTGCTTATGGCGGTAAAAAAGGACAACCCATTTACGACCCCAGTATAAATGTGAGAGAAGAAATGAGTTTAGAAGAATACCGCAAAGGGAAATCAACGAGCATACATCATTTCTATGAAAAATTACTTAAGTTGAAGGATTTATTGAACACAGATACTGCGAAAGAAATGGCAGACAGCCGCCATCAAACGATGGTGGACTTTTTAGAAAAATTCTATCTAGAATGGGATGGTCAAGACCGATGAAAATGCTCACTGTAGAAAATGTAACGAAAACATATGGAGAAAAACAGCTATTTAACAACATCTCCATTACCATCGGTGAAAAAGAGCGTGTCGGCTTAATTGGCATTAATGGGACGGGAAAATCATCACTGTTAAAAATTATTGCAGGGTTGGATCAGCCGGATGATGGAAAAATTATCACAGGCAAGGATTACTCAATTGCATTTCTGGACCAACAGCCCGATTTAGACCCAGCTAAAACAGTTCTAGAACAGGTCTTTCACGGTGAAGCACCAATCCTAAGGTTGATGCGCGAATATGAAAAAACACTAATGTTTTTGAATACTTCTCCAAATGATGTAAAAGTTCAAGAGGATCTTTTTGAATTACAAAAGCAAATGGACGCTTTAAATGCATGGGATGCGAGTACAAATGCAAAGTCTATTTTAATGAAACTCGGAATTGAGGATTTCACAAAGAAAATCAGTCAGCTCTCTGGGGGACAGAAGAAACGTGTAGCACTAGCTCAAGTCCTTATTGCTGAGCCTGATTTACTTATTCTTGATGAGCCTACGAACCACCTAGACTTTGACTCTGTAAAATGGCTGGAGGAATATTTAAGTCGGTATAGTGGCTCCATCCTTCTTGTTACACATGACCGTTACTTTCTAGACCGGGTTGCAAACCGAATGTTTGAGCTTGATGGCGGAAATCTCTATAGCTATAAAGGAAACTATGCCGCATTTTTAGAAGCAAAGGCAATCCGCGAGGAAAATGAGGCTGCAACCTTTGAGAAGAGGCAAAACCTGTTTAGACGTGAGCTTGAGTGGATGAGGCGCGGTGCAAAAGCGAGAACAACCAAGCAGAAAGCGAGAATTCAGCGGTTCGATGAACTAGAAGATAAGCTTTCGGGCGGGAAGCCAACAGGTGAAAAGGTAGATATCTCGTTAAACGGAAGCAGGCTTGGGAAACAGGTATTTGAACTCAAGGACGCTTCAAAGGGGTACGGGGAAAAAACAATTTTAAACCACTTTAATTTACTTGTAAAACCAGGAGATCGGCTTGGGATTATCGGAAGGAACGGGGCAGGTAAGTCAACATTGTTGAACATCCTGGCTAAAAAACTTCCGCTTGATGAAGGTGAATTCAACATGGGTCAAACCGTAAAAATCGCTTACTATACACAGGAAAGCGAAGACATGGACGAAAACAAGCGGATGATTGAATACATTAAAGAAACCGCTGAAGTAGTGGAGACGTCTGATGGTAAAACCCTTTCAGCTGCACTCATGCTTGAACGCTTTTTATTCCCGCCATTTTCTCATGGAACACCAATTCGTAAATTATCCGGAGGAGAAAAGCGTCGTTTATACTTGTTGAAGCTATTAATGACCGCACCAAATGTTCTCTTACTGGACGAGCCGACAAATGACCTCGATACTCAGACATTGACGGTTCTAGAAGATTACTTAGAAGAATTCCCTGGCGTGGTAATCACGGTATCCCATGACCGCTATTTCCTAGATAAAGTTGTAGACCAGCTGCTAGTCTTGCGCGGTGAAGGGCGAATAGATTCATTCTATGGAAATTATAGCGAGTACCTTGAAAAAGAATCTGCTGTAGAAGCTAAGAAGACGGTATCTAATACACCTGCACCTACTAAAGCTCCTGAAAAGGAAAAAAAGAAAAGAATGACCTTTAAGGAGAAAAAAGAGTGGGAAGAAATAGATGAAGTGATCGCTAAAACCGAAGCTCGACTAGAAGAAGTTGCCGAAGAAATGGGGAATACAGGCAGTGACTTCACCAAAGCCCAAGAATTAATGAAACTTGAAGCAGAATTAAACGAAAAGCTCGAATATTTAATCGAAAGATGGGAATATCTAGCTGAATTAGCGGAAAGTGATTAAAAAAGTGCGTCGATGACGTACTTTTTTATATTGGAAAAATTTATCTCAGCGTTAATTGGGATATATTAGCGATAAATGGATAATATCGGCGAAAAATCAATTTTATCGGCGATAAACAAATAAATCAGCGATACGCGCTCCCACAAGACCAATTTCTAGAATGAAATATCACTATTATGTTAAACTTGTAAAGAGAAACTAAAGAATTAGGTGAACTTCATGAAAATTAAGGGTATTGAACCAACTCCAAGCCCAAATACAATGAAAATTATCTTAGACCAAGAACTGCCAATGGGGAAAAGCCATAATTATAAAAAAGAAACAGCTGAAAATGCACCGGGTGTGATCCAAAACATCCTTCAGATTGAGGGGATTAAAGGTGTTTATCATGTAGCAGATTTCCTTGCGGTGGAACGCAACGCGAAATACGACTGGAAGGATTTACTGCCGCAAGTCCGTAAGGCATTTGGGGAAATAGCAGAGCAAACAACGCAAACCGATAACCAATTAGACGAACACTTTGGAGAAATCAAGGTTGAGGTTCAAATGTTTAAGGATATTCCCCTTCAGGTTAAGCTAACAGATGGCACCACAGAAAAACGATTTGGGATGCCTGAATATTTTTTACAAGTAAGAGAACGAGCACAGCTTCCAGACGAAAATTATATTCTGCTCCGTAGATGGGATCAACAGGGGGTTCGCTATGGAGATAGTGATCAAATTGGTCAGGAAGTCATAGAAGAATTAATTGCTGCTTATCCTGCTGAGCGGCTTGAGGACCTGGTATCCAGAGCACAAATAAAGGAATCTGCTGCTAAACCAAAGCCAATACGTGAACGAAAAAAGGTAACACTGGAATCATTAGACAATCCCGATTGGCAGATTCGCTATCAGCTGCTTGAGCAAATGGATGATCCTGAGCTAGAAGACTTACCTGTATTAGAAAAAGCATTAGCAGATGAAAAGCCATCTATACGCAGACTGTCCACCGTTTATTTAGGGATGATTAAGGACCAAGCGGTACTGCCTTATTTATATACGGCATTAAAGGATAAGACAGTGACCGTTCGCAGGACTGCTGGTGATTGCTTATCTGACCTGGGATTCCCCGAAGCAAGTGAAGAGATGGCCAAAGCACTACAAGACCCAAGCAAATTAGTTCGTTGGCGGGCGGCGATGTTTTTGTATGAAGTGGGTGATGAAACGGCATTGCCAGCATTAAAGGCAGCCGAAAATGATCCTGAATTTGAGGTCAGTATGCAAATTAAGATGGCAATCGAAAGAATTGAAGGCGGCGAGGCTGCTAAAGGTTCTGTATGGAAGCAAATGACTGAGGCTCGAAAAACAGAAAGTTAATTGGAATTGCACTTAGTAATTTAGATATAGTACACTACAAATATAGAAAGTGAGGTTTTTTTGATGTCAATGGCTTATGAAGAATACATGAGACAAATGGTTTTACCTATGCGTGAGGAGTTAACAAGAACAGGATTTCAAGAACTTACAACAGCTGAAGAAGTTGAAAACTATATGGAAAATACAAGTGGAACAACGCTTGTTGTCGTAAACTCAGTTTGCGGATGTGCTGCTGGACTTGCTCGACCTGCTGCAACTCAGGCTGTATTGACGAGCGAGAAAAAGCCTGACCATCTTGTAACGGTATTTGCTGGACAGGATAAAGAAGCAACCGCAAAAATGCGTGAGTATTTCGAGGGAATTGAACCTTCATCACCATCAATGGCATTATTAAAGGGAAATAAAGTGGTTCACTTTATCCCACGTCATGATATTGAAGGAATGCCAATGGAATCCATTATGGATAATTTAAAGGCTGCATTTGATGCCAATTGCTAAAAGGATGTCATTCGACGTCCTTTTTTTTGGAGGTTTTTGAGTTTTATGTTTGTTACCACAGCTGGACGAACCAATCAGCAAATGATTGAAAAAGCAATGGAACTGGCAGATAGATTAGCAGTGCTGTACATACCCCGTAGAAAAAAATCAATTCAGACTTTACAAAAAGAAACCAAAAGTGAGTGTATTGTTGTAGGGAAGGAAAGGCTAGAACTATTTTCGCTAGGAGCGGAGCAGCCCTTCTTTTTCCATCCAAATTCAGCGATGTTTCGAATCAAGCGACTGGCAAACGGTGAACATGACCCCTTTGCCGATGCAGCAAAGCTTGCCAAGGGAATGACATTCCTC
>JAPSKD010000019.1 GCA_031177865.1 Bacillus sp. (in: firmicutes)
TCAAAACAATTACCAAATTAGTCTTGCTTGGAATGATTCTCCTATCTCCAGTTATTTTAGTACTGCAGGACGAAATTTTTTCAGAAAAACGTTTGGAGCGTTTCCAAGTTTTAAGTAATCCATTCAAAGATGAGCTTGATTCCGGGTTTCATCTAGCGAACTCATATATTGCGATTGGGTCAGGCGGCGTCAATGGATTAGGATTAGGAAAAAGTGTCCAGAAGTTAGGGTATCTACCAGAATCCCATACAGATTTTATAATGGCAGTCATTGCAGAAGAGCTAGGAGTTTGGGGCGTCAGCTTTGTCATCCTTACATTAGGTTATATTGTTTTACGAGGAATCTATCTTGGCCTGAGATGTAAGGACCCATTTGGCAGTCTATTAGCGATTGGGATATCGAGTATGATTGGAATACAGTCTTTTATAAATCTGGCAGGGGTTTCAGGAGTTATGCCTCTTACAGGTGTACCATTACCATTTGTCAGCTATGGTGGATCTTCACTTCTACAATTAGCAATTGCAGCAGGTATTCTAGTTAATGTATCAATGTTTGTTAAATATGAAAATAAATATAAACAAAAGCACCAAGAAAAAAACAGTAACCACCAAGACGGAAATGTATATCAATTTCGAACATAGCGCGGGGAAAATTATATCCCTGCGCTTTTATATAAAAAGAGAAAAAGAGAATGAGGTGCTTAAATTGACAAGACAAATCAACAAAGTGTTAGTCGCAAACAGGGGAGAAATTGCCATTCGTGTTTTTCGGGCTTGTACCGAATTAAATATCCAAACGGTTGCAATTTATTCCAGGGAAGATACTGGTTCATACCATCGCTATAAAGCGGATGAGGCTTATTTAGTTGGTGAAGGAAAGAAACCGATTGACGCCTACTTAGACATTGATGGAATCATTGAAATTGCAAAATTCAGCGGTGCAAATGCAATACATCCTGGATATGGTTTCTTATCCGAGAACATTCATTTCGCAAGACGTTGTGAAGAAGAAGGAATCATTTTTATCGGACCAACATCCACCCACCTTGATATGTTTGGTGATAAGGTCAAAGCAAGAAAGCAAGCAGAATTGGCGGGTATACCGGTAATTCCTGGCACTGATGGACCAGTAAAAAACATTGAAGAAGTTCAGGAGTTTACGTTCCATCATGGTTTTCCAATCATTATTAAAGCAGCCCTAGGCGGCGGCGGACGTGGGATGCGTATTGTTAGAAATCAAGAAGAAATGCAAGAATCATTTGACCGAGCTAAATCAGAGGCAAAAGCAGCTTTTGGCAGTGACGAAGTTTACCTGGAAAAATTAATTGAAAAACCAAAACATATAGAGGTTCAAATATTTGGGGATAAAAATGGGAACATCGTCCATTTGTATGACCGGGATTGTTCGGTACAGCGCCGACATCAAAAGGTTGTCGAGGTAGCCCCAAGTGTATCGATTTCGGATTCATTGCGTGAAAAAATCTGTGCCGCAGCGGTTAAGTTAATGAAGAATGTTGCTTACATAAACGCGGGAACGGTTGAATTTCTTGTTTCGGGTCAGGACTTTTATTTCATTGAAGTAAATCCGAGAATTCAGGTGGAGCATACGGTAACAGAAATGGTAACAGGCATTGATATTGTTCATACACAAATATTAGTTGCTGAAGGGCAAGATTTACATAGCCCAATTGTGGGAATCCCTCCACAAGAAGAGATTCGTCTAAACGGTTTTGCTATACAGTCTCGTGTTACAACAGAAGATCCACTAAATAATTTTATGCCTGATACTGGAAAGATAATGGCGTATCGTTCTGGAGGAGGCTTCGGTGTTCGACTTGATGCAGGGAATGGATTTCAAGGTGCAGTCATCACACCCTATTATGATTCCTTACTTGTGAAGCTTTCTACGTGGGCATTAACCTTTGAACAAGCGGCGTCAAAAATGGTTCGGAATCTGAGGGAGTTTAGAATTCGTGGAATCAAAACAAACATTCCGTTTCTCGAAAATGTAGTAAGACATGAGAAGTTCAGAAGAGGGGAATACGATACATCCTTTATCGATTCAACCCCGGAGTTATTCGTTTTTCCAGTTAGTAAGGACCGTGGAACCAAAATGCTTTCGTATATTGGAAATGTGACGGTGAATGGTTTCCCTGGAATTGAAAAAAAGAAAAGACCTGTTTTTTCTAAGCCGCGAATACCTAAATTAAAATATGATTTCCCTTACCAGGATGGTACGAAACAAATACTGGACCAAAATGGTGCTGAAGGACTTGTTCACTGGATTAAGGGTCAAAAAAAGGTCCTGCTTACGGATACTACCTACCGAGATGCGCATCAGTCGTTATTAGCAACAAGAGTAAGAACAACAGACATTTTGCATATTGCTGAACCGACTGCGAAGTTATTACCAAACCTGTTTTCCTTTGAAATGTGGGGAGGAGCAACCTTTGATGTAGCCTATCGATTCTTAAAAGAAGACCCATGGGAAAGATTACAAGTGCTTCGCGAAAAAATTCCGAATGTTCTGTTTCAAATGTTAATCCGTGGTTCCAATGCAGTGGGATATAAAAATTATCCTGACAATCTGATCCGTGAATTTGTAAGAAAGTCTGCAGAGGAAGGTATTGATGTATTCAGAGTTTTTGATAGTTTAAATTGGGTGCCTGGAATGGAAATTGCGATTGAAGCGGTTCGAGACAGTGGAAAGCTTGCAGAAGCAGCGATTTGTTATACTGGTGATATTCTGGACAAAACAAGAGTGAAATATAATTTGAACTATTATAAAACACTTGCAAAAGAGCTCGAGAACCAAGGGGCACATATTTTAGGGATAAAGGATATGGCTGGTTTGCTAAAACCGGAAGCAGCCTATCGACTAATTTCTGAATTAAAAGAGACTATAGATATTCCGATTCATCTTCATACCCATGATACAAGCGGAAATGGTATTTACACATATGCACGTGCCATTGACGGCGGGGTAGATATTGTAGATACAGCGTTAAGTACGATGGCAGGGCTCACTTCTCAGCCGAGCGCAAATTCACTTTATTATGCATTAGAAGGTAAGGATAGGAAGCCGAATGTAAACATTGAAGCACTGGAACAGCTTTCTTATTATTGGGAGGATGTCCGAAAATATTATCACGATTTTGAAAGTGGAATGGTTGCACCACATTCAGAGGTGTATCAGCATGAGATGCCGGGTGGACAATACAGTAATCTCCAGCAGCAAGCCAAGGGTGTTGGGCTTGGCGAGCAGTGGGATGAAGTTAAGCAAATGTACACTAAAGTCAATCACATGTTTGGGGATATCGTAAAAGTTACACCATCTTCTAAGGTTGTCGGGGATATGGCACTCTTTATGGTACAAAATAATCTATCCGAAGCAGATGTCCTTACTAAAGGAGACTCCATTGATTTTCCAGATTCGGTAGTGGAATTGTTCCAAGGATATCTCGGCCAGCCGCATCAAGGATTCCCAGAAAGACTTCAGAACGTTGTATTAAAGGGGAAAAAGCCTTTGGAGGTCCGTCCGGGTGAGTTACTTCCAGAGATTAATTTTACGGACTTAAAGGAAGAGTTAGGGCAGGATTTAGGACGAAACATTTCGGATATTGATTTGATTTCCTATGCACTGTATCCAAAGGTTTATAAAGAGTATTTAAATACTGTTGAGCAATATGGAAATTTATCCTTTCTAGATACACCTACTTTCCTTTATGGTCTAAGGCTTGGGGAAGAAATTGAAGTAGAAATTGAAACAGGTAAAACACTTATTGTTAAACTTGTTTCAATTGGCCAGCCGCAGGCAGACGGCACACGAGTGGTTTATTTTGAACTAAATGGCCAGTCGCGTGAGGTTTATATTAAAGATGAAAGTATTAAAGCTTCGGTATTAACTAGAGTAAAAGCAGATCCTAAAAATGAAACACATATTTCGGCTACCATGCCTGGTACTGTTGTAAAGGTATTGGTGGAAAAAGGGGAAAGAGTAGAACGAGGGGACCATCTCTTAATTACGGAAGCAATGAAAATGGAAACAACCGTCCAAGCTCCTTATTCAGGAGTAATAAGGGAAATTCATGTGAAAAATGAGGATGCTATTCAAACCGGTGATTTACTTCTCGAACTAGATAAATGATGAAATAAAAAAAGTTGCCAAGATAAAATCTGGCAACTTTTTTTCATATCTATTGATTTTTTCGAGACCTCGAGAGTAATAAGAGAAAATAACTTAATACACCAAATAAACAGGTAATAAATAGAGCATGCAGTAATGCGATGTAAAGATTTAACCTGGTAAAAATAATAACAGCTCCCGATAATACTTGCAGGGATACTAATGTAAATGCACTAATCCAGCCCCAATAAATGACTTTTTGATGACGATACTTCTTTATTGCTAGGTATGTTGCATATGCAATCCAAATGAAGATACCTGCTGCCGCTGCACGGTGCCCCATTTGCACCCACTCATAAAGATTACTTGGCAGCGCCGGGCTGTCATTAATACATAAAGGCCAATCACGGCAAACCAAACTCGATTGTGTATGACGTACTAATGCACCTGTATAAATAACAAAGTAGCTATAAATCGAAATAGAGATAATATGAAATCCCATTCTTTTATCGATACTGAGTTTATCAGCATCAAACTTTTTATCAATTTCAAAGATTAGTAAGGTAAGCAAAAATACTGCTGCAAAGGAAATGAGTGAGATACCAAAGTGAAGGGCGAGGATAAAATCAGACTGTTCCCAAATTACAGCCGCTGCCCCAATCAATCCCTGTAATACTAAAAAGAAAAACGAAAGAAAAGATAGGAATTTGGTTTCCCTAATGTGCCCGATTACTTTCCAAGACCAGATAGATAAAATCAGGACCAAAAAACCAACTGACCCAGACACGAGTCTGTGAGCAAGTTCTATTACTAACTCGGGAGTTATATCCGTTGGAACGAACTTTCCGTTACATAAAGGCCAAGATCTCCCGCACCCCATACCGGACTCCGTTTTTGTTACAAGGGCTCCCCCAAGTAGAACCAATATCATTCCAATAGTAGTTGCTACAGCTAACCACTTTAAAGAACGTTGCAAAAAATCACCTTCTTAATAAAAGTTTAATCATTGTTATCAATATTTTGTAAATATAATGATTTGGAATATGAAGTGATAAAAGTACTTATTTATCATAACGAAAACATAGGAAAAAGAACAGAATTAAAACTGAAATATTTGCATAACTTTAAAAAAAATTATCCTTATGGATAACTTTAGATTTTCACTATTATTATAGTGAAAACTATTGCTAAAAAAAGAAGTGTCTGTTAGTAATATAAAGTAGGTTAAATTAAACTTATATATAACAATCTTTAAATTTGTATTGTTGTCTATAACACAAAGAAAATATTTAGATTTTGCTTAAATTAGAGTGTATTTTTATTATCTAAAGATTCTAATATATAGTATAATGGGTATTAAATATAGGCGGACACAATTTAGACAAAAATTATTCAAAAAAAATTCACAAAAATACACCAAAGTGTGATTTAATATACAGAGAAAGTGTTCCTTAAATAACAATATTATAAAATAATAATAGCTTATAAATAACTATTATAATTTGGTAAAGTTATCTATCGGGTTTATAATAATAATTAGAACATTTTAGGAGGGGGAAAGATGCCAAATTCAAAGGCATTTGGTGAAGCGACGATAGAAAATGGCTCTACGGGTCTTAATTCACAAATGGAAACCACAATGTGGAAAGACTTTATGGCACTCATAAAAATTGGGATCGTAAATTCAAATCTTATTACTACTTTTACAGGCATATGGCTCGCGCTCCATTTTAGCGGTCAAAGTTTCCTAAACAACTTAGATATAGTTTTATTTACCGTTATAGGTTCCTCCCTCATCATTGCGGGTTCATGCAGTATAAATAATTATATTGATCGTGATATTGACCCGTTAATGGAAAGAACAAAATCAAGACCTACGGTTACTGGGAAAATAGTTCCTTCGAAGGTACTTGGATTGGGTATACTCCTAATTGCTATAGGTACAATTTTTCTATTGTTTACTACTGTAACTGCAACAGTGATTGGGCTGCTTGGGGTTTTTAGTTATGTTGTCCTGTATTCTATGTGGTCAAAACGACAATTGGTATCAAATACTATCATAGGCAGTATTTCTGGGGCAGTACCACCATTAATCGGCTGGGCTGCAGTAGACGGAAATCTTAATATTATCGCATGGTCATTGTTTATTATTATGTTTATTTGGCAGCCTCCCCATTTTTATGCTCTTGCAATGAGAAGGGTAGAGGAATATCGCGCTGCTGGCATCCCAATGCTTCCAGTAGTGAAAGGTTTTAAAACAACGAAGAAACACATCCTAGTATGGGTAGCAGCACTTTTGCCGACACCCTTATTACTTACTTCATTAGGAATCCCATTTCTAATTTTGGCAACTGTATTAAATATCGGTTGGCTTGTATTAGGGATTTATGGATATAAGATCAAAGATGATATTAAGTGGGCAAAATTAATGTTTGTGTACTCATTGCAATATCTAACGATTATATTTGTTGCAATGGTTATTGTAACATTGGTTTAGTTGGGATGTTCTTTCTTAATTAAGGGGAGTATATGTATTCCTAGTTATTATAAAAAAATATTGGAGGCATTATTGACCTATATGCCTCCGTGTTTCTTTTAACTTTTAAGAAAGAATAATACTACATACATTTTTGATCACAGATAATTAAAGAAATCATTTAGCGAAAGAGGGGTATGATTTAGCTATGAAAAGGCTTGCAAAATGGCGTTTGATCTCGATATTTGCGATTCTTTCGCTTATCCTTTCAGGATGTGGCGAACCGTTCCTATCGACGTTAAGGCCTGCTGGTGAAGTTGCAGACATTCAATATGATCTGATGAAACTCAGTACATTGATTATGGTAGGGGTTATTTTAGTTGTAGCAGTAATCTTTATTCTTGTCTTGGTAAAATTCAGAAGAAAAGATGAGAGAATACCTAAGCAGGTAGAAGGTAGTCACAAATTAGAAATTATATGGACAGTTATACCAATTTTATTACTATTGATACTTGCTGTGCCAACAGTAAGTGCTACATTTAAATTAGCAGATGTTTCACCAATGGATAAAAAGGATTCTGACGCGCTTGTCATCAATGTACGTTCCAATTTATATTGGTGGGAATTTGAATACCCAGGTCAAGGGATTGTGACAGGTCAGGATTTAGTTGTTCCAACAGATGAGAAAGTTTATTTCAATCTTATATCTTCGGACGTAAAACACTCTTTCTGGGTTCCATCGGTAGGCGGAAAACTTGATACGAATACCGAAAATGTTAATAAATTCTGGTTAGAGTTTGACAGCAAGAAGGCAGAAGAAGCTGGAGATTTATTTTACGGTAAGTGTGCAGAACTTTGTGGACCATCACATGCATTAATGGACTTTAAGGTAAAAACATTGAGCAGAGATGACTTTGACAGCTGGGTTGCTGATATGAAGGAAGTTAAAGAGCCTGCAAAAGCTGAAACTGATTTGGCTCAGCAAGGTCAAGAAATCTTCAATCAGAGCTGTATTAGCTGTCATGCTGTAACACCAGGAAATACAACACCTCCTGAAGCACGGTTAGCTCCTAACTTAACAAACTTCGGAGAACGCTCTCGTATTGCAGGTGTATTAGACCATAATGAAGAAGAATTAAAGAACTGGCTGCGCACACCTGAAAAATACAAGCCAGGAAATTTAATGACGGATAAATATCCACAATTAAGTGAAGAACAGCTTGATGCTTTAACAGCATATTTAATGGGATTAAAAGTTCAGGAATAATAGGGGAATTGGTAGAAAGGGAGGTAAAAAGCGTGAGTACCTACGCACAAAAAAAGGGATTTGGTGCGACTATATGGGACTTTCTAACGACTGTTGACCATAAAAAGATCGCGATCCTATATCTTATTGCAGGTGGATTCTTCTTTGTAGTGGGCGGACTTGAGGCAGTATTTATCCGCGTACAGCTTGCAGTACCAAATAATGATTTTGTAAGTGCCGGATTGTTTAATGAAATTATTACCATGCATGGAACAACGATGATATTCCTTGCAGCAATGCCGCTTATTTTTGCTTTTATGAATGCCGTTATGCCTTTACAAATCGGCGCACGTGACGTGGCGTTTCCATTTGTTAACGCATTAGGATTTTGGTTATTCTTCTTCGGAGGAGTATTCCTAAATCTTTCATGGTTTTTTGACGGTGCGCCTGATGCAGGTTGGACATCATATGCATCTCTTGCAATGGCCTCAAAGGGTCACGGTATAGATTTCTATGTTTTAGGATTACAGATTTCAGGTATAGGAACACTAATTGGTGGTATCAACTTCCTTGTTACGATCATTAATATGCGTGCACCTGGAATGACTTATATGAGAATGCCATTATTCACTTGGACAACATTTGTCACATCAGCACTAATTTTATTTGCTTTTCCTCCATTAACAGTCGGTCTTGTCTTAATGATGTTTGACCGTATGTTTGGATCTAATTTCTTTATTACAACTATGGGTGGTAACACAGTTATTTGGGAACATTTATTCTGGATTTTTGGACACCCAGAAGTATACATTTTGGTACTTCCGGCTTTCGGAATTTTCTCGGAAATATTCCCAATTTTTTCAAGAAAACGTTTATTTGGATATTCTTCAATGGTTTTCGCGACTGTATTAATTGGTTTCTTAGGTTTCATGGTTTGGGCACACCATATGTTTACAACAGGTTTAGGACCAATTGCCAATGCGATTTTCGCTGTTGCTACAATGGCAATTGGTGTACCAACTGGTATAAAAATTTTCAACTGGCTTTTAACCGTTTGGGGAGGAAGTGTTAAATTTACAACTCCAATGTATTGGGCCATGTCATTTATTCCTACGTTTCTTGCCGGTGGGGTGACAGGAGTAATGCTTGCAGCAGCAGCAGCGGACTATCAGTACCATGATACTTATTTCGTTGTAGCACACTTCCACTACGTAATTGTTGGCGGTGTTATCTTTGCAATCTTTGCCGGTACCCACCTTTATTGGCCAAAAATGTTTGGGACGATGCTTAATGAAACACTAGGTAAGATTACTTTCTGGTTGTTTTTTATCGGTTTCCATATGACATTCTTTATTCAACATTTTCTTGGTCTTTGGGGTATGCCGCGTCGTGTATTCACATACCTGCCAGGCCAGGGATTTGAAGCCTCTAACCTAATTAGTTCATTAGGTGCAGTCTTTATGTCATTAGGTGTTTTGGTACTTTTATACAATATCATTATGACTTCAGTTAAAAACGAACGTGTAGGTAATGACCCATGGGGAGATGGAAGAACACTAGAGTGGGCAATTCCTTCACCGCCGCCATTTTATAACTTTAAACAGCTTCCACTAGTACGTGGTTTAGATGCTTACTGGTTAGAAAAGATGGAAGGCAAAAAAGGAATGACTCCAGCTGAGCCGCTAGGTGACATTCACATGCCAAATGCTTCATTCTTACCATTCGTAATGGCTTTCGGATTATTCGTAGCTGCGTTCGGTGCATTGTTTAATATGGACGATAAAGCATGGTCAGTACCAGTTCTTATTATTGGTTTATTGATTACCTTTGGAGCGATGTTCTTACGTTCTGTGAAGGATGACCATGGTTTCCATATTCATAAAGAAGAATTAATGGAAGATGATAATGATAAGGGGGTTAAGGCATAATGCAAGCAGAAGAAAAATTAACATATGAAACATGGCCTGCTGAGCCTGAAAAATCAACCCTTGAAGCAAAAAATAAGTTTTTAGGCTTTTGGTTCTTCTTAGGTGGAGAGACTGTGTTATTCGCCTCTCTCTTTGCTACCTATCTTGCTTTAAAGGATAAAGTGCCTGATACAACGCATCATTTAGCCAAAGATATATTCGAACTGCCGCTTACATTTGTAGCTACTATGCTACTATTAACAAGCTCATTAACAAGTGTTTATGCGATGTATCATATGAAAAACTTTAATGCTAAAAAAATGAATCTCTGGTTAGTCATTACTTTGCTTTTGGGTGCGGCTTTCCTTGTATTAGAGATATATGAGTTTAATCATTATGTTCATGAGTATCATCATACTTTTACTAGTAGTGCGTTTGGTTCTGCGTTCTACACATTAGTTGGTTTCCATGGAGGTCACGTTGCATTCGGTCTGTTATGGATCACTACATTAATTGTACGCAATGCAAAACGAGGCTTGGACCTATACAATGCTCCTAAATTTTACGTTGCAAGTCTTTATTGGCACTTCATTGACGTAGTTTGGGTGTTCATCTTTACAGTAGTATATTTGATGGGGATGGTGGGATAAACTGATGGCAAATCCACAATTAAATTCAGGTAACCCAAGAGTAGACATTGAATATCGCCGCAAAAAAAGCGCTGAAGAAATGAGACATCAAGTCGTTTCATTCGCTTTGATGATCTTTTTAACATTAATTGCTTTTGCAGCAGTTGCCATGAAAGGATTTTCGGCGTGGTTTATCGTGCCGTTTATACTTCTCTTGGCTGTCGTTCAAGTGATTTTTCAGCTATACTATTTCATGCATATGAGCCATAAAGGACACGAAGCTCCATCCATGTTTCTCTATTCAGGAGTGCTTGTTGGCGCTGTTACCATTTTGGCTTTCACAACCATTATTTGGTGGTAATATTTTTAAGGAAATCGGCTTTATGCCGATTTTCTTTTTATAGGGAAATAATTCATTTCTTTGCTTCTTGATTTCGCTTACGTATATAATAGAACTATGATTTAACTACTATTTAGAGGTGATATGCGGTGCTTACATTAGATATTTTTGGTTTTAAAGCACTTTGGAGCCCGTACTTCCTATTAAGTTTACTAGCACTTATAGCTGTATATTTTTTGATTACAGTTACGTTTCGCAGCAAATTTGTTGATAGTGAACCACTGACAAAAAAACAGGCTGGGTCATTTTTGCTCTCTATTTCACTTATTTATGCAATTAAGGGCTCCCCGCTGGATTTAATGGCTCATTTAATGTTCTACGTCCACATGATTTCAATGGCGCTTTTAGTTCTTGTGGTACCACCAATCTTTATATTTGGTATTCCTGTATGGATATGGAGAAATATTTTCAAGATTAGCTGGGTTCAGACATTATTTAAGTTTTTTACAAAACCGCTTATTGCGTTAATTATTTTTAACGGCTTATTTTCTTTTTACCATATTCCAATGATTTTTGACCGGGTTATGCAAAGTTTCTGGTTACATGCTGGTTATTCGCTTCTTTTGTTTATCGTCGCGATATTCATGTGGTGGCCGCTCATTAACCCTGTACCAGAACATCAAAGGTTAAGCGGTCTTAAGAAAGTGGGTTACATCTTTGCGGACGGTATTTTAATTACTCCCGCTTGTGCCTTAATTATATTTGCACCTGGTTCTATTTACGCAACCTATTCTGATCCTGAAGTATGGGCTCAGGTGATGAGTCTTTGTGTTGGTCCGGCAACATTTGCAGGTTTAAACATTAGTGGACCAGAATTATTTAGTTCGATGTCATTACTACATGATCAACAGCTTGGTGGTGTTCTTATGAAAATCATTCAAGAAATTGTCTATGGCATTATTCTAGGACATGTTTTCTTTGAATGGTACCGTAAGGACCAAGCAGACAGCGAAAAAGAATTAAAGCAGACTTTAAAACCCTCTCTTATCGAATAATCTCCCAAATCACTGGGAGATTTTCTTTTTATTGAAAAAAAAGGGTAACTAAACTAAAATTATTGTAGAATATATAAAAAAGTGAGGCTAATGCCATGAATTCCCTACCAATTTTACCAACGATTAGTACCAGCTTTATCGTTTTAAGTGCCATAACGGTTGCCATTGGCTGGTGGCAAATTAAACAAAGGAAAATAGAAGCGCACAAGAAGACTATGTTTACTGCGGCTATATTTGCACTTATTTTCTTTATCATTTATGCGTCTAGGACGATTTTTATTGGAAATACTGCCTTTGGCGGTCCGGATAATTTAAAAATTTACTACACTATCTTTTTAATTTTCCATATCTTTTTAGCAACCACTGGTGCTGTTTTTGGTATCGTGACACTGTATACTGGTTACAAAAATAACTTAACGAAACATAGAAAACTAGGTCCGATTACAAGTGTTATTTGGTTTTTTACAGCAATCACAGGGGTTGCAGTATATTTATTGTTATATGTCTTTTTTCACGGTGGAGAAACAACCTCCGTTATTAAAGCAATTCTAGGATTTTAAGTGTCTATAATAGGCACTTTTTTTCTTTTTATAAAGGGAATTTTTACTCATTAATAGAAATAATGTAGAAGGGGAGTGATGGATATGGAAATTAAAGAACTTACAGAAAAAGATTATACTGAATCAATGAAGCTTTCAATGTATGCATTTCAATATAAAATACCTGAAGACAGCATTGCTTCAAGAATAGAAATGTTAAAACGGCATAGAGTAATTGGAGTTTGGGAAGATGATAATCTTGCAGCCAAGCTTCATATTATTCCATTCCATATATATATGAATGTTCAAGAGTGGAAAATGGGCGGAGTTGCGGGTGTAGCAACATACCCTGAATTTAGAAGAAACGGATATGTGAAAAAGTTAATCATTGAAGCATTAGAAACGATGCGTAAAGAAGAGCAAATTGTTTCACTGCTGCATCCATTTGATATTGGGTTTTATCGAAAATTTGGGTGGGAAGTATTTACCGAGAACAAGAAGCTTCTTATTGAGAAAAAGGATATTAAGTTTTTAGAAGGACAGCCTGGATATATAAAACGGTACCAAAAAGAGAGCCATCACCCTGACATTGAAACTGTTTATGCTCAGTTTAGTAAAAATTATATGGGTATGCTTGTACGTGATTTAACGTGGTGGAAGAATAACATATATGATGATGGCCAGATTGCTGTATACTACGATAAAAGTGGTGAAGCGAAGGGTTATATCTTATTTGAAGTAAAGGAACGAAAAATGGACGTTCATGAGTTTACAGCGTTAGACAAAAGCGCAAGAACTGGATTGTGGAATTTTATTTGTCAGCACGACTCTATGGTTGAAAACGTCAGCATTCTAACTTCTAATCATGAGTTATTACCTTTTATCCTGCGGCAGCCAAAAGTAAAGACAGAGGTCACACCATACTTTATGGCACGAATTGTCGACGCAGAGCAATGTTTGCAAAAATACCAGTATAATAATGGTACCGGCAAGGTTTTCATTCACCTGGAGGATGAATATGCACCTTGGAACAATGGAAGTTATTTAATCGGTAATGGAGAAGTTAAGGTATTTAAAGAAAAGCAAGGTAGTAATTGTGTGCAGCCTCCTCAAAGAGGAGTTAGGATGGATGTTAATTCATTAACTGCTATACTATTTGGCTATAAGCGGCCTGCTGAATTATTTGAATTAGGGCACCTAAAAGGGCCAGAATCAGACATTGCTGTTCTAGAAAACCTTTTCCCACGTTCCAAGCCATTTTTTTATGATTTCTTTTAAATAAAAAAATGACGCATGAATTGATTCATGCGTCGTTTTTGCTTACAAAGCAAATTTTTCAACTTCGTTTTTTACATCATCAAGAATTTTCTTGCATTGGTTAACGAGTGATGTTGGGAAGTTTTCCCCTTCACCATATTCTACTCCATGAGGATAATAATGTTTTCCTAACAATGGAGGCAATAACTGAATAACTGCCTTATTGGTATCAACATCCCCTTCAACCGCATAGCCGCGAACACGTAGGTAAAATACGCCCTCTTTTAACTCAAACTTACGGTCATATGTAACACGCTCATAATCCCACTGACCTTCACGGACTAAACCGTAATCAAGCATTACATCATCTAAACGGTTTAAATCAGCTTTTAACTTGTCTAAGCCAGAATTCTCGAATTTCATATCGTAGTCCCTCCTAGAAACATGCCTAACCCCTTTGTTATTTACATAGCAGGATAGCAAATTAATTCAATTTAATAATAGTTGAAAATGTTTAAACTTGCAATGAATACATTACCGAATAAATCAATGCATTTTGGTAAACATAAGTAAATGTTAAGAATAATTTATCTGCAATTGGGGGCGAAGAATTGGAAAAGATTCGTGATATTATGACAGACCAAGTTGAGTGTTGCACTTTGTTGGATAATGTATTTGAAGTTGCTGTGAAAATGAAAGAATTAAATGTTGGTGCCATTCCTATTGTTGATAAGGATAAACTTGTGGGAATGATTACAGACCGTGACATTGTTGTAAGAGGGGTTGCAGAAAAACATCCTGGTTCAACAAAAGTAGAGGACATCATGAGCGACAAACTTATAACAATCTCTGCTGACGCGTCAACAAAAGAAGCAGCGAACTTAATGGCAGAACATCAAATCCGCCGACTTCCTGTGGTAGAAGGAGACAAATTAATTGGAATTGTTTCTTTAGGTGATTTTGCGATAAGAAAAATGACTGATGACCAGGCAAAAGACGCTCTTAGTGAAATTTCAGAACAAAATTATAATGGGGTACAACATTAAGGAATGCAAAAACAGATACATCAAACGGTGTATCTGTTTTTTTACATAAATATTATTTTTTCTGATAAGTTTAATATTCTCTATTACTAACAAAGATAATGGTGATATAATTAAAAAAACAAAACATTTAATGAAGAAAAGTAATAGAGAGGGTGAATACATCTGCGTACTCTCTTCAGAATTCTCATCCTAGCGTCTATTTTCGTGACAATTGGTTTTTATGCGAGTATAAATGAAAATGACGATAATGAAGTTTTAATAACTGATGAACATACGTTAGAAATAAATGAATCATTATATCAAAATCAGGAAAACGGTTTCCAAGAGACAACAACGTCTGAACGTCCAACAAGTGGTATGGGCTTACTTATTGGTCAAGATCTTGCTTATTTAAAAGGTATATTAGGTGAACCGCAAAGAATAGATGAATCCTTGTATGGTTACCAATGGTATATATATAATATTGACTACTCACGATATGTACAGGTTGGGGTAGAAGATAATAAAGTAGTGACAGTGTTTGCAATAGGGGAGGATGTCGATGTTTCGCCCTTTAAAATGGGACAGCCAATTGAGGAAATCTTTAATAAGCATTTTATTGATACAAATATAGATATTGATTATAAGGGGAACTCTTATCGTTTTGAATTGAATGATACGGATTTAAATATTCGTCCATTAATAAAATTAGGTGATGTTTTTGTCCAATTATATATCGATAAGTTTACCGGAAGTCTTTCAAGTGTCCGTTTTTTGAATGATGTAACGTTAATTAAACAA
The DNA here is from genome assembly GCA_031177865.1 of Bacillus sp. (in: firmicutes). Classification (GTDB taxonomy): domain Bacteria; phylum Bacillota; class Bacilli; order Bacillales; family Cytobacillaceae; genus Neobacillus. Next base: position 15,401 of record JAPSKD010000019.1, read on the forward strand.
CGACCCTATGAACTCGGATATACCGGGGAGTTAATTGAGGAAGAAGAACCAACGGAAGAAGCATGGAGATTGATTGAAGAAGGGACAGAAAAGGAATTACTGGATATAACTAATGTTATGCGACTAAGGCATAATGTAAAGACACTGGAATGGGATCAAGAAACCTCAGAAGTTGCCTATAACCACAGTAAGGATATGTCAGACAGCAACGACTTCTCCCATACTTCTAAAAAATTTGGCAGTCTTTCTGATAGATTAGAGGCAGCGAACGTTGCTTATAAGTCTGCAGGAGAGAATATTGCCGCTAATTACCCGGATGGACCTGCAGTAGCAGAAGGATGGTTAAATAGTAAAGGGCACCGGGAGTCGTTATTAAACGAGGAATTTACCCATCTAGGTGTTGGAGTATATCAAAAATATTATACACAAAACTTTATTCGAAAAACTGAATAGCTAATAAAGGAAAAAGGTGACAATGAGTCACCTTTTTATTTTTCACCAATATGTACAATTTGGTATTCATTAAAGTGGAAATGATTGCCTTCCCAGCTGCCATATATTCGTATTACCTCGTCCATCGAGAAGGTATCTATCTCAATATTGTTTTTAATAGGAATTATTTTTTTTGCCTTTATTAATTTCGTTTCTGTTTGCAGTGTAAGTTCATAGACAAGTATATATCGATGATAATAAAAGCGTTGTTTCTCTCGGCTAATACTTTTAATTTCACCTGTAGCGACTGCTTCTTTTTTTATATCGGCTAATGCCAGCCACTTACTATCATTTACTTTCATTTCTTTCCTTGTTATCCAAAAGAAGTAAAGACAAATGATAGGTATAACAACTGCGGTAACCATTTCGTGCCTTCTCCCACCTATTTTTGGATGATAAAAAATGTGCCTGTTGCATGTGCGATTTTTCTTCCATCAGAACGGAAAGCTTCTCCTTCTATAACTACTGTTTTACTCCCATGATGAATAATTTCCGCTTTACACAGGATCCTATCACCTATTCCAGGGGCTATGTAATGGATATTCAGCTGATTGGTTACTGCTCCAAAACCTTCTGGCAGGATGGCATGTATGGCTGTCCCCATAACAGTATCTAGAAGAGTGGCAGTAATTCCCCCGTGTACAATGCCTAATGCATTATTCCAAACTTGATTTAATGGTACTGTGATTTCACAGCTTTTCTTCTCCTTATCTATTTTCCTCTCCAAATGAAGAAGACCATCAATAAATTGTGGGTACTTACAATCTATTTTCTTTTCAAATCCTTTTAACACATGGGCAAGGGCGCTTAAATCCTCTTCTGTTCCTTTTTCAATACAATTATCTAATAATTGCTGTAGAGTATCTTTCATATGGAATCCCTCTCTCATTTCTAGCTCTGAAGACATCTTACCACTAAAAAAACAATTTTCACAGTAAGTACAATTTCACCATTTTGGAATTAAAACATATCGTATAATAGGCATTGATTTGGGCAGGAGTGAAGAAATATGCAAAAAAATTTACATCCTTCCGTGATAAAGTTTAAAGAATTCGTGAAAAATCAGCCCGCTTTAATAAAGGAAGTACGAAATGGAAATACAACCTGGCAAGAGTTATATGAAGATTGGTATCTGCTTGGGGAAGACGATAATCGTTGGGAAACAACAGGTGTTAAACCAAGTCCTAGCGCTGAAAAGGAAGAAGACAAAAAAGGAGATTGGATTTCGACGATTCTAGGAACCGTGCAGAAAATGGACCCTGATCAAATTCAGCATTATATCAATAGCTTAAGTCAAGCGTTAGGCGCCATACAAGGGGTAATTTCTCAATTCCAAGGAAGTCAGCCTAAGCAGGTTAAACCGAAAATAGAACACAAACATCCGTTTTCATTTCGTAAAGACTGATAGAAGGGAAAATTTCTCATGAGAAGAGATGTACTTGAGTATTTAAATCGTCAAAAAGAACTAAAAAAATTCATTCGTGAACAGCCGCTTTGGTACCGTAAGCTTTCAAGGAATCCTTATGATTTGCAGACATTAGAAATTGCGTCGCTGCACTATTATAAAAAAACAATTCCTCACCGGGTAGAAAAATTCACCAATAATGTACAAATGGCATCGATGATGTTTTATATGCTGCAGTCAATGAAGGACCAGAGTTGAAGTTAGACCACAATGCGATGTGGTCTTTTTTTTTGGAAGAACAGAGTATGGAGTAAAAAAAATAAAGGAGGCGAACAATACAGTTAAAAGGAGTGATCATTTTGAAAAGGTACATAGAATTAACGATTCTATCTATAATTTTAACGGGTATCCTTTCAGGGTTCCAAAAGTCACCTGTTTTACCGATGGTTAGTGAGTATTCAGAAAAGACTCCATCGTTATATGTTCAATCACGAACCAAAGGAAATAATGTATTTGTAGAGTGTATCCTATCTGGAATCAGTTTTCGGCAATCCGACCAAGATGACCGAAAGGTAGGGAAACTCGTAATTTGGCTAGATGGTAAAAGAACTAAAGAAGTAAACACGGCTGCTTTTATTATTAAAGGTCTGCCTCCTGGAGAACATATGGTTAAACTGGAAGTTGTTGACTTAAAAAACGTACCCTACGGAGTCACAAAGGAATTCTTGGTAAATATCCCTAAGTGACAGTTTATTTCACTTTATGTATACATTCATGTTAAAATATGAATGGAGGTGTGGGCGTACATGCTTGCTACATCAGAAAGAATTGAACTTTTAGACTATGCTGACCAATTAGCACAAATGGTATTAGAATCGGATATTGTAGAACAATATCAAATTTGTTTATATAAAATACAAAACAATAAGGAAACGCAAGAAAAGATTAACCGTTTTGTTAACCTTAAAGAGCTTTATGAAGAGGTGCAGCGATTTGGTAAATACCATCCAGACTACAAAAGGGTAATGAGCCAAATTCGCGAATACAAACGGGAAATGGACTTAGATCCACATGTGGCTGAGTTCAAACTAGCGGAAAATGACCTGCAAAGTCTGCTGGACGAAATTAGTATGTTAGTCGGCGGTGCTGTTTCCAAACACATAAAAGTGCCTTCAGGGAATCCATTTTTTGATACAGGATCTCATGGGTCAGGCTGTGGCGGCGGCGGGAGCTGCAGCTGCTCCGCCTAAAGTAATCGGCTTAATGTTACATTAAGCCGATTTTCTTAGCGTTTTAACCGTGTACAATTTACACATAAGTTCCCGCAGCAGAACATTTTTTCTTGTGGTACATAAAACCGGTGACGATACACCAAAAGCACGCCATCCTGACGGACAAATATTGTTTCACTGTGCAATCGGTTACCTTTTATTACAGCAACAGAACATTTTTTTATCATGGCCTCAAGAGTGAGCTGAGATAATTCTGGGGCTATGCTAACATATAAAAAAGGGATACCTGCAATTTTTATCCAATAGGCACTCGTAATACCCTTATTTAAGGTAAGTTTTTCAATAAACTGTTGCCAAATAGGCTCTAGATCCATATCAATCACCATTATCCTTTGGTGTTTTCGTTTACTTTTGGAATCATCAGTAAAGTTTGAATTGAAAAAGAGTGTTTTACTATGCTAGACTTATTAAAATGATGGTTTATTGAAGGGGAAAATAAGTATGTTCGTACAAAGACAAGGATTGGTTATTTGGCTCTATTCCTTAAAGCAAGCAAAGATGTTAAGGCGTTTTGGGAATGTTCATTATGTTTCAAAAAAATTAAAGTATGTTGTACTTTATTGTAATCAAGATGAACTTGAAATGATTATGGAAAAAATAAATTCCTTTTCATTTGTTAAGAAAGTAGAACCGTCATATAAACCTTTCTTAAAGATAGAATTTGAAAATGCAGCACCAGATAAAGCAAAAGAATATGATTATAAAATGGGAATATAGCAAAAAGCTTCAGCGCCAATGGCGCCGAAGCTTTTTTAATGTAATGGTTTGATATAGTGATTTAATCTTAAGATTGCGATTAAATGCTGATAGTACAATTCTTTTTCATGGAAAATTGTCGAAGGTTTAACCGACAGCTGAATAATTTCTTTACCCAGCTCCTCTGCAGTCTGTTGAAACAATTCATATCTTTTATTTGGAATAAAGTTTGGATTCGGGATACCTTCACGGCAGATATAAAGGGCCTGGAATTTTCCAGGATCTGTGAGCTGCAATACGACTGCTAACGAGGTCACCTGCTTTTCATTCTTTACGGTGTGGAATGCCATCATGTGGAGAAGCCGATGCTGATTAGCATTTGCTAGTTCAAGCAACTCATATAAATCTGAATAACCCTCACCTAGTTCAATAAAGCGTTGTATCAAAGATAACTCTCCTTTGTTTAAGAATTCATTCCCATACTTTAACATATTTTTGGATATAATGCTTCAACTAAAAGAAAAAAACCCTGCAGATTTAAATCTGCAGGGTCCTTCTACATCCTCATAAAGGATAGAAGGCAAAGGGAGAGGAGAAACCGGAGGAAGAACTTATGGGGAAACGTAAGTCTTCTCCGCGGTTGGCAACAACATCCTCGAATTGATGTTGTTAGTTACATTATCTCCACAACTAACAAGCTTATACGTATTTAAAATAATTTTTCAGAAATAATCCAACAAGTTGGCTAGTTAATTCAATTATGATAGGATATTCTTAAAAATAGAAAACTGGATAAATTGTGGTGATAATAATTGAGAGTTGTTTCAGGTGTTTGTAAAGGAAGACCATTAAAAGCTGTTCCAGGAAATACAACAAGACCGACAACGGATAAAGTAAAAGAAGCCTTATTTAATATGATTGGACCCTATTTTGACGGTGGAGTGGGATTGGACCTTTTTGCCGGCAGCGGCGGGTTAGGGCTGGAAGCATTAAGCAGAGGTTTAGATAAAGTTATTTTTGTCGACCGGGAAAGTAAGGCTATTCAAACCATTCATGAGAATATTCAAGCATGTAAAATGGAGGATAAGTCTGAGGTGTATCGAAATGATGCTGACAGAGCACTAAAAGCTTTAATCAAAAGGGATATTCGTTTTGATTACATATTTTTAGATCCACCGTATAAAAAGCAGCAATTATTAAATTTAATGGAGAAAATATCGGAACATAGGCTGTTAACTGATGGCGGTAACATAATCTGCGAACACAGTCATGATGTTGAAATGCCAGAACATGCTGGGGAGTTTTCGCAACAGAAACATGAAAAGTATGGAATGATTGCGATAACGATTTACTCGAAATCTGGTGAGATATAAGGGGGAGTCTTTTGTGGCTAGTATAGCCGTTTGTCCAGGGAGTTTTGATCCAATCACATATGGTCATTTAGATATCATTAGACGAGGCGCTAAGGTATTTGATATGGTCTATGTGAGTGTTATGAATAATTCTTCAAAAAATCCGTTATTTAGTGTCGAGGAGCGGATGAGCCTAATAAAAGAAGTAACGAAGGATCTTCCAAATGTGAAGGTGGATGAACATTCTGGACTCCTTGTTGATTATGCTAAGGCAGTTAAGGCGAATGCAATCATTCGCGGCTTGCGTGCGGTCTCGGACTTTGAATATGAAATGCAAATAACATCGATGAACAGAGTACTGAATGACGAAATTGAGACCTTTTTTATCATGACAAACAGTCAATATTCATTCTTAAGCTCTAGTATTGTTAAAGAAGTCTCAAAGTACAATGGCAATATTTCTGAGCTTGTACCACCCATTGTGGAAGCAGCATTGCACAAGAAATTTAATCGATGAAAATAGCAAAAAGCCTTGGTAAACCAGGGCTTTTTTTGATGCTAATAACTTTTACGTAATCTGCTATACAGTAAGAATACATATATCATTAGTGAAATTATCGTAATCAGTGGACCTGCTTCTGTTAATTTCTGAAAATAAATCTGAGTCCATGTACCTTCACCAAGAAGGTTAACAGGAATCGCATTAGATGGCTCTTCTGTTTGATAAAACCGGACATAAATTGGTTTCCATAAGAGTAAAGCAAAGAAGCTGGAGAATAACCCCTGGGCAATTCTTGCGAAAAAGAACGGTTTAAATCGGATGTCAGTCTGGGCTAAGATACTTGCAACCTGCGCTTGAACACTAAACCCGCTAAACCCTAAAATAAAGCTCGTAACAATTGCTTGCTGAAGTAAAGTAGCATCTCCAACACGGCTTGTTAAATCGCTCCCAAGGGTAATTTCGAATAAACCTGAGATAAATGGAATGCTGAGCATATCAGGGAGTGACAGGGATGAAAATAGAATGTCAAAACCTCGTGCAAGTGCAGCAGTAATATGTAGATGAAACAGCAGCTTGTTGATTACTGAAAATAGAATAATGAATCCCCCAACCATTAACAATGTTTGAATAGAAGAATTTACAGCATCGCCAAGGAGTTTGCCAATTGGCCGCTTGTCTTTTATTCTAGTTTCATGCAATGCAGAAAAGGCAGACTTTAGAATAAACTTATCTTGCTTGTCCTTCTTTTTAACAGGGGATTCATTTCCATAAAACCGCATCATTAGCCCAACACAAATATTCCCTAAATAATGGGCCAATGCTAAAATGACTCCTAATTGCGGGTTATGGAAAAAACCAACCGCTACAGCACCGAAGATAAATAATGGATTAGAGGAGTTAGTGAAGGAAGCAAGCCTTTCTGCTTCAATTTGTGTAAGCTGGCCTTCCTGACGAAGTCTTGCGGATAGCTTAGCTCCTGCAGGAAATCCAGAAGCCATTCCCATTGCCCAAACAAAACCCCCTACCCCAGGAACTCTGAAAAGTGGTCTCATAAGCGGCTCTAACAACACGCCAATAAACTTAACTACGCCAAAACCAATTAACATTTCGGATACGATAAAAAACGGCAGTAAGGATGGAAAAACAATTTCCCACCACATATTAAGTCCGCGGAGAGATGCTTCAAAGGACTCCTTAGGATATGCGATCATGGAACTAGCTAAAATAATCACAGAAATAGATAGAAAGATTGTTTTTAGTTTTGAATAAAACAATGAATATCCTCCTTTCCGAGGGTTTTGTTATACTGTATAAATATAGAATGTTAAAATAAGGATTACTTACTATTTATAGATTCGGCCTTGTCCCCATATAACACAAATATACTCATAGAACGCTATTTTAGACCATAAGATTGAACGAGATTTCGCCTAACAAATTGTTTAGCGTCATAATGCTTTTAAGCTTATGAAAAGGGAGGGAACGGTTATGCAGCGTCCTAAAATAGGATTAGCGCTAGGTTCCGGTGGAGCTCGGGGTTTTGCCCATTTAGGGGTCATTAAAGTTTTGAAGGAAGCAGAAATTCCCATTGATTTGATTGCAGGTAGCAGTATGGGAGCACTTGTTGGCAGTTTTTATGGGGCAGGTATTGAACTGGACCGTTTATATAAATTATCAACAGCATTTAAACGGAAATATTTTTTAGACTTTACTGTTCCGAAAATGGGGTTTATAGCCGGGAAACGAGTAAAGGAATTCATTAGAGTGTTTACCCATGGTAAAAATATCCAAGAGTTATCCATCCCCATAGGAATCGTTGCGACGGATTTACTTACAGGTGAAAAAGTTGTTTTTAAACAAGGTCCTGTTGCTGAAGCTGTCAGAGCAAGTATAGCGATACCAGGAATTTTTGTACCTGAAAAGTATAATGGAAGGATCTTAGTTGATGGCGGGGTGTCAGATAGGGTTCCCGTATCGGTGGTGAAAGAAATGGGAGCTGATATTGTAATAGCGGTTGACGTATCTAGAGTAAAGCGGAACGCAGAAATCACTTCTATTTACGACGTCATTATGCAAAGTATCGATATCATGCAAACTGAAATTATTAATTATCGTGAGATTGCTTCAGATATCATGATTCGTCCGCCTGTTGAAGTATATAGCTCCCGTGCATTCACGAACATTGAAGAAATTATCGCACAAGGAGAAGAAGAAGCGAAGAAACATCTAGAATTAATAAAAAAGGTTATAAACGAATGGAAGGGGTAAGGTGCTTTTGAGAAGCAAAATATTTGTAGGGTCTTCCATTGTTATTGCACTAATGATGATTGCAGGGATATTTTTTTCATTACCTTATTATGTTTCGAAACCAGGTATAGCAAAAGAATTAGCCCCCATCATACAAGTTGCAGATGGTACGGAGGGAAAGGGAAGCTTTATGCTGACAACAGTGAGGATGGGAAGGGCAAATATTTATTCTTATGTTGAGGCTAAACTCTTTGATTATGTCGAACTCTACCCAGTGGAGGCCATTTTACACGAAACAGAAACACAAGAAGAGTATAACGCTAGACAGTTGCATATGATGGCAGGTTCTAAGTTAAATGCCATTGAAGTGGCATATAAGAATGCAGGGTATCCTGTTGATTACGAATACCAAGGGGTTTACGTTGTCCAGGTAGTCCCTGACATGCCTGCAGAAGGAAAATTACGTTCTGGCGATCGAATCACTAAGGTAGATGGGCAAGAATTTCCCTCCTCCGAAAGGTTTATCGAGTATGTGGGCAAGAAAGAGGCAGGAGATCAAGTAGAATTAACCTTTAACAGGGAAGATAAAACAAAAACAGTTAAGGTGACGGTCGAACCCTTCAAGGATGATCCAAAGAAAATTGGCATCGGGATTTCTTTAGTTGATGATAAAGAAATTATTGTTAATCCTAAAGTTACCGTTAAGACTGATGAAATCGGTGGACCTTCTGCCGGTTTGATGTTCTCACTAGAAATCTATGATCAATTAATGCAAGAGGACTTTACGAAAGGGTACAAAATTGCTGGAACAGGGACAATCGACCCAAAAGGAAATGTTGGGCCAATTGGGGGAATTGATCAAAAAATCGTTGCCGCCGACAAAGTGGGAGCGGAAATCTTCTTTGCCCCGAATGAAAAAGGGGGCAAGGATTCCAATTACAAACTAGCAGTGGAGACTGCCCGTGAGATTGATTCCAAAATGAAAATTGTCCCAGTTGATGTAATAGATGACGCGATTAATTATTTAGAAAAATTACCTATGAAATAAAGAAGATGGTGCCTATGTGGCACCATCTTCTTTATTCTATATAAATAGGTGGTTGTTTATATTCCTGGTGTAATAAGCTATCACTAGTTTGGTTTCCTATACCGAAGGAATAAACCCGTGAAGCCTTAATATCTAATAAGATATCTTTTTCCTTATAGGCAGATAGTTTAGAAACGAGTGGAAGAGCAAATTGAGATTTATACTTATTCAAGTACTCTTTTCCGTTCTTTGTCATACCTAACAGTCGTAAATAAGAAGCAATCTCTGGCATGCTTTTCATATCAGCCTTTTTCGTATTGGTTATGATATGAACACATATTCTTTGCAGCCTTGTCCATGTATAGCGTTTCGTCTTGATCTTTTGCATAAATTCCTTGAAATGAGTGGATTCGAGTGCCGCAGCTATTAAACGATGCTCAATTCCTTCTTCCACCTCATAAACATCCCTTAGTTCTTCCGGACTCATATGCAACAAGCGAAAGCGTAAATAACTCCAGTAATTTTCCCATTGGTGGAAGTGTCCATATACAGTCAGGTATTCTTTTAAAAGCGTGCTAGTTGCCTCTGGGACGTATTGTTCAATCGAGCTATTATCAATTTTACTGGCAAACAATGCTTTCCGTATGCTTGTGGCACTAGCGATGGTCTCTGTGGCAAAGTGTTCATCATGGTAATCAGCATTTTTCCTTTTCACCGTAAGAGGAATAATCGAACTTTTTTGCTGAAGTATTGATTTTACATAATGAAAACCAAGGATATTATTCGGTTTATCGAGACTTAATATATTTTCAGGGCTTGACAATGATTGAAAAGACAACGATAATGCTTTAGGGTAACTAACACCTGATTTTATATTCATTTTAATACTCTGATCAAAACGTTCTTTATGTGTATCCAAATAGTCAACCGTCTGCAAGAAGGATGATATATCCCCGCTTTCGCTGCCAAAGCAAAGTGAATCACAGCCAATAGCGTCTAAAATCGAGACTGCACCATTTGAGAATGTTTCAGCCTTTTGTGTTGCAAATCGGTAAGGCAGCTCAAGGACAATATCAACGCCATTTAGAAGGGCCATTTTTGTCCGATACCATTTAGAAACTAGAGCAGGCTCACCACGTTGAAGGAAATTTCCACTCATAACAGCTATAGCGATATCTGCATGGGCTGTTTCCTTTGCTGCTTGTAGATGATAGGCATGACCATTATGAAAAGGGTTATATTCGACAATTACACCAACAGCTTTCATCATTAACGTTCTCCTTATATGTTTCCAAAATCATCGTAATTTTTATAGTAATCGTATTATAGCAAAAATTACCATAATAAGATAATCGTATACGATAATGAGAAGCTGGGATTGTAATCTGATTTTACTGGGTAAACTAATATGAAGAGGTTGTTTTTAGAAGAATAGTAAAATGAAAAATCACATTTTTAGGTGTAAAGAAAAAACATTGACAAAAATTTAATCGAAGGCTATAATTACCTTTGTTGCCTTGGGGTGATTCAATTGAAATGGACATTAAGCCAATTACAAAAATATCGAAACAAGGATTTTCTTATTGATGATATCATTCGAGTTGATGAGATTAAAGAAACGGATCCGTCGATTCGTGAAGTATCTCCGATGCATATTACTGGTCGGGGTGATATTGATTCAACGAAAGTGACATTTCATTTGAAAATTGAGGGTCATTTAATCCTGCCTTGTTCTCGTACTTTAGTGGATGTTAAACTTCCGATTAATGTCGAAACAACTGAAACTTTCCTCTTACAAGGTTCAGAATATGAAACTGAAGAGGAAGTTTATCAAGTAAAAGGGGAAGTAATTGATCTAATGCCAGTCATTAGAGAAATTCTTTTACTAGAAGTTCCAATGCAGGTGTTCTGTGAAGATGTCAATCATGAAGAGGCTGCACCACAATCTGGTAAGGACTGGGAAGTTCTGAGTGATGTAGATCAATCCAAAAAGATTGATCCAAGACTAGCAGGTCTTGCAAAGTTTTTTGACAAAAACAATTCTTCTTCCGAATCATAATCAGCAAAACAAGAAGCAAAGTGAAGAACCAGCATTCCTGGCCTTCATTACTTTCTTAATACTCTTTAAGGAGGTGGGAAGAATGGCTGTACCTTTTAGAAGGACTTCTAAAACTGTAAAAAGAAAACGTCGTACACATTTTAAATTAAACGTACCTGGTATGGTAAGTTGCCCAAACTGTGGTGAAATGAAACTTGCTCACCGCGTATGTAAAGCTTGCGGTACTTACAAAGGAAAAGACGTTGTTAACGACTAATTTCCATTAGGATAAAAAGCACAAGGAGCAATATGCCCTTGTGCTTTTATCGTTTTCAAAGAATTTTACATACTTATATCTATTCACGATAAAAAGGGGGATACCTGTTTGTCATTTTCTATTGAGAAAAGTGATAAGGGTTATTTATTATTTACCATTACCAGAGGAGAAAAAAGAAATGCCATTAATTATGATGTCATGCATGGATTAACAGAGGCTATCTCTTTGACAACAACTGATGCAAATGTAAAGGCGCTTGTCATTACAGGGGAAGGGGATCAGGCTTTTTGTTCAGGAGGAGACTTATCTGTATTTCACCAACTTCAGACAAAGGAAGAAGCTTATGAAATGCTTTCAAAAATGTCTAACATTCTTTATTCGCTGATGACATTAACAAAGCCATCGATTGCTCTTTTAAACGGTACAGCCATCGGCGGCGGGTGTGAGTTGGCGTCTGCTTGTGATTTCCGTTTAGCGAGAGAAGGGATAAGAGCTGGATTCGTACAAGGTAAACAAGCTATTACGACTGGTTGGGGAGGGGGAACAATCTTAGCAGAAAAACTACCAACTGGACGCAGTATGAAGCTTTTAATGGAGGCTGAAATTCAAAGTGCTGAGTATTTAAGAGAAGCGGGCTTTATCGATTATATTTTTTCAGATAATCACATCACTGCGTGCGAGACCTTTATGGAGAAGATTTTATCAGTTGATTTAAATGTATTAGAATCGTATAAAATGATGTGGATTTTAAAGTGGGAAGAAAACAAGCTAAGAGAAAGAATAGAAAAAGAAGTAAGGAATTGCAGTGTCCTATGGGAAAGTGAATCGCATCATAAGTATGTCCAAAACTTTATTAGTAAAAAAATGCAAAAATAAGAATAAAGACAATCTGTTATCAGTCTATCTTTTCTAGTAGATGCATATGTATGAATAAAAACACTAGGAGGGATTTACTGATGTCACCAACTCGCCAAGATGCATGGTCCCATGATGAAGATTTATTGCTTGCTGAAGTTGTGTTAAGACATATTCGAGAAGGTGGGACACAGCTTCAAGCATTTGAGGAGGTTGGAAAACAGCTTTCTCGAACTTCTGCAGCATGCGGATTTCGTTGGAACTCATTTGTAAGGAAGCAATATAAATCAGGAATTGAACTGGCTAAAAAACAGCGGAAAGAATTAAAAAAACATAGTGTTCCGTCAGATAAAGAGATAACAAAAGAGTTTGTCGCCGAAGAAACACCATCCTTTGGTACAACTAGGAGTGAAGGTATAACATTTCAAGCAGTTGTTCACTTCCTAGAAAACCTCCAAAAGCAAGCGGCAGCTGCTTCAAGTATCGAAGAAGCAAGAGAAAAGTCTATCCAAAAAATAAAAGAGCTTGAAAAGAAATCTTATTCGCTTGCAGCTGAAAATGAGAGATTAGCCAAAAATTTAAAAGCTATTGAAGGGGACTATCGCTCTTTAATTGAAATTATGGAAAGAGCGCGAAAAATGGTCGTCTTACAAGAAGAAGATAGACAGCAAAAAGTAAAATTCCAAATGGATAAAAACGGAAATCTCGAAAGAGTGGAAAAATAGTAAAAAGCGGACATTAAGTCCGCTTTTTACGTTTATTCATTGTGCTGTGCTTCTACGCCTTCGGGATACCAAACAAGTGGGTTTTCGCCACGGTCACGCTCCATATCGTATTCAACATTTGTAAATTCCATATGCTCCCAAAAATTTCTGGATTGTACTCTTGGGTTTGTTTTAATTGGAAGACCAAAACTTTTAGCGAATTCTACAAGTTTTTTTCCATAGCCCTTGCCCTGATAATCTGGCAATACCTCAAGTTTCCATAATTCTAAATAATTCTGTGGTGGATAGAAATAACGGTCAAACTTAGCGTCAATTTGATATAGACTCATTCGAGCTACTAGTTTGTCCCCGAAATAGATTCCGTAAAAAGGAGAGTCGCTATCATTATCAATCATATTTGCTTCTAAGTCCTCGATCATGGAGAGTTCTTGAATTCCATATTCTTTAAATTTTTTAAATTCCTCTAGTGTTTTAAAATTAATTTTCAATTTTTCAACTTTCATCACCATATATAAGCCCCCCTAATAAATGATTTGCAAATCAACTGTATATATTCATTTATAGCTGAATAATGTGAAAATGAATTTAGTAAAAAATTATTCAAAATGAATTAATAACATTATATAACAAAGATACAAAAAATTCTTTATATATTCCCTGGAAAGCGTTTTATTTCTTTTTTAGGATAAACGTACAAACAAGGTGCAGCATCTGATAAAATATATAATAAAAATATACAATAAATGGGTGGGTATCATGAAGATTGGCATTATTGGTGCTGGTTCTATTGGATTATTATTCGCATCATACTTAAGCAAGGCTTTTTCTGTCACGCTCTATACCAAAACAAGCGAACAAGCAGAAATCATTAATCAAAACGGGATATATCTGCAAGAAGGTTCTGCACAAAGCAGAATTAGTGTCCGTGCCTTTCCTATTTCCAAATGGGCAGGTATAGAAGAATTAACCATTATTGCCTTAAAACAATATCAACTGCACACTATAATGAATCAGTTAACCAAATTGGAGTATATTCCTCAAAACCTATT
>JAPSKD010000020.1 GCA_031177865.1 Bacillus sp. (in: firmicutes)
CAATTTCCCCATTCTGATCATAAATAATGGTTGGCTGTGGTGCTGGCTTATTTAATTTACTCACATCACTAGTCCAAATAAAGATATTAACGATGAGCAGCCCGCACAGGGCAGCGATAATCCCTGCTACAATCAATTTCTTCGCAATACCTTCGGATAACAATTGTCTCCAATCCCATTTAGACGTTTTTCTTTGCTGTCTTCTTTCCATTCGTCCCACGTCTATTCCACCTCTTAAACTTTAAATAACTAATTTCTTTTTTACCCAAGTTATCATACTACCATAATGTACGTATTGGATAGGGTCCATTTACATCATTCGTTGTCACATTTATTTCTTCTGCCCGTACTTTTCTATTTTTTCATAACTAATTTTTGGAGTCTTACATCACAAACAATTTTTCTTAAATAAACGTAAGACAGAAAAAGAATGGCTTAGAGAAAACTCTAAGCCATTCTTACGTGTATATTTATTTTATATTGCGTTTGTCGTGCTAGGATTTAATTCAGCTGAATTTTCTAACTTACTAGGACGTACTGACATCCATACTAATCCACCGAACAGGAGTAAAACTAATCCACATACCTGAAAGGCCAAATGAAATCCAGCTGCTTGACTAGCCGAATTCTCGATAAGTAATCCGGTCACATACGGGCCCACAATTCCTCCTAATGAAGTAATAGCCATAAACCATCCTTGGACTTTACCTTGATGTTTAGGTGAAACCAAATCAACTAAAATAGCTGGTCCCATAACTAGAGTTATACATCCAAACGTTAAACCTAGTGATAATAATGCAATCGCTAAGATAGTAGAACTGACCATTGTCCCAATCACATAGCTGGCTGCTCCCGCTAACAGAACAGGTCCTAAGATGAATATCCGCCCCTTAACCATGCTTTTCGTTTTATGATAGATGGTGTCAGATATACTTGAAAAAGTAATCTGTGAAAGGGTAATCAGAATCCAAGGCAGTGCTACCACCAAACTTAATGTATCCTCACTTAGATTGCGGACATTTTCTAAATAATTTGGCAGCCAATTTAAACCAATCGTAAACGACCAATACGTGGCAAACCCACAAAGGGCAACTAAAATGAAATTTTTCGAAAACAAAACAGACGTAAATTTAGTTTCAGTCGGAACGATAGATAATGGCGTACCTTCTTTTGCGGCTACAGTTCCGCCTTTTGTAACCGTTTTCTCCTTTGCGATGAAAATCCAAGCAATGATCCAAACAAATCCTACCACTCCCGTTGCAATAAAAGCAGAACGCCATCCGTAATTCATAATCATATGCATTAAAATAGGTGCCGAAATCGCTACACCAAGGGGACCGCCAATCGATACCAAGGTTAAGCCAATCCCTAGTTTTTCTTTTGGAAGATACTTAGAGGCAGCAGTCATGGCTAAGGAGTACGACGGACCTTCTCCAGCACCTAAAATAATTCTTGTTGCTAACAAATATGCAAAACTACTAACAAAGATGGTAGAGAATTGGACAATGGACCAGATTGCAACCATACCAATAATAACTTTTTTCGCTCCAATTTTATCTGCAAGGCTGCCGCCAAATACAGCTGAAATGGAGTACAGTAAGAAGAAAACACTGCCAACAACACCCCATTGTTCAGCACTTAATCCTAATTCTTCGATAATAGAAACCGAAGCAAATCCAATTATAGCTTTATCGGCATTACTGATTACAGTTAATAAGAATAACAGGAAGATAATCACCCATGCTTTTTTTGACACTGAATTTTTCTTATGCTCCATAAAGGACCTCCTTTAATTTGTCATGGGGACGGTTCTTGTGGTCGGTTTAACCATATAAAACCATGAGAACCGTCCCCAGGTTTTCACTTGAAGCTAACTTCTACTTTTCCTATATGAGAGAATTCAGCAGTGAACACATCCCCTTTTTCGACTGACACTGCTGCGGAAAGTGCTCCAGAGAGAATGACTTCACCCGCCTTCAACCCTACATTGTACTGTGATAATTTATTCGCAAGCCATGCTACACATTTAGCAGGGTGGCCTAATACGTCTGAACCATACCCAGTGTTAATCCGTTCGCCGTTTTTAAACAAATTCATATTAATCGAAGGTAAGTCGATATCCTTTAAAGAGAATCGTTCCTCCCCAATAACAAATAATCCGCTCGATGCATTATCGGCTACCGTATCTGCTAAGGTAATCTTCCAGTCTGTAATCCGGCTATCGACAACTTCTAAGGCAGGGACTATGTAATCTGTTGCAGCGAGTACATCCTCGACCGTAACAGATGGCCCACTTAAGTCCCTTCGAAGAACAAACGCAATCTCGCCTTCTACCTTTGGCTGAAAGAGACGGTCTAAGCTAATAATCCCCTTATTGCTAACTTCCATTGAATCCAATAAATGCCCGTAATCAGGCTGATCAACTCCTAACAGTTCCTGCATAGCAACAGATGTTAACCCTATCTTTTTCCCAACAATCCGCTGACCTTCCTGAACTTTCTGTTCAATTGCTCTTAATTGAACCTGATATGCCTCCTCAACGGACAAATAAGGGTACACTTCAGATAGCGGGGAAATGGACTTCATAGTTGCTTCTGCCTTCCTCAAAAGCTCATAGAGATGTTGAACACGATGAATGACTTGGTTACTCATAAAAAAACCTCTTTCTATTAAAAATAAAGCACTATTCATCGATTCAGGATTTTTAAACTATGAATCATCTAAATAGTGCTTTCAAGTTGAGCTATTATTTTGTTACCAGTGCTGATTCTTTTTTAGCTGTTCCATTCCCATGTTTCAATAAGAAATCAATTAATACTGTGTTAAATTCTTCTGGTTTTTCCCATTGCGGCCAGTGCCCCGCATCCTTAATAACCACTAATTCACTATTAGGGATCATGTCTTGAATCGGTTTTGCTTCCTCAACGGTTGAAGTAGGATCATGGTCTGTCCATACTAACAATGTAGGAACATTAATTTTTCCACACCAAGATGGATCCCAGCTGTATAGTTTTCTAACTTCAAGGTCCTGCAGACAGACGATATGATGAACCGCTGCTTGATAAGAAGGCTGTGTATAAATGTTATAGCGGGCTTGTATTAACTCTTCCGTTACTTGGCTTTTATCATACATCAACCACTCTAATCGCGTTTTTACATTTTCATAATTCGCTTCAAGAACTGCCTTTAATGTTGAATCCTTCAGCTTTTTCATGACTTCAGGCTTGTTATTTACATTTCCTGGAGTATTCAGTACCATTGCTTTCACATATTCTGGATGTCGAGCAGCAAACCATGCTGCCACCCAGCCGCCTAAAGACTCACCAGACAGATACACGTTAGATAAATTTAATGCCAGAATTACTTCTAATAAATGTTCACTATAATAATCGATTCCGTACTGTCGATCTGGTTTCGCAGTATAGCCGTGACCGACCATATCGATACAAATTACGCGAAAGTGCTCACTTAAACCCCTGATATTTCGTGCATATGCTTCAATATGACCTCCAGTACCATGGAGCAATATCAATGGTTCTCCATTCCCAGCTTCTAGGACTCTCGTTTTAATTCCATTAGCATTTAAATAATATAGTTTAATTTCGATATCAGCTAAGTCTGTCCATATTGTCATCTCAATCTCTCCTTTATTTGTAAATTAACTTCTTACTTCTTCTTTAATCGTATTTTTACCATTCATTTGATTGACAGGCTGATTGAACTGAACGATGGCCATGCCAGTCACCCATTCTGGGATTGGTTCATAGCAAGCTACACTTGCTTCAAAGCTTTGAAGCGCACCGAGCAGCACAAGCCAGTTGCGGATCTCCTGTCCTCCGTTTCCTAAGTTTTCCTCGATATATTCCGCGCTCCAGTTTCTAAGTGCAGCATAATCTCTTTGCGTAACCAACCGTAAAAATTCCCTGTCCACTTGTTCATTCACAGGTCCTGATTTGATCCGGGTTACCCGTGTTTCCCTCGTATGCAAATACTCATCAAGCAGCTCAATTTCCTGACGGCCATTTTTTAACACTTGAATCAATGATTGATCTTCTTGCTTTTTACTATCAATCTTCGGAATTGGCACCCAGTGTGAAAGACCGCCTGAAGCAACAATTGCCACCTTGAGTTCGTTGTCCCAAGACTCTATAGCCTTGCGGACTACTTCACCGATTTGGAAACAGCGGTCCATTGTAGGAAGCGGCGGAGCGGATGTATTCACGGCAATCGGCACAACAGGAATTTTAAGATCAGGATTTAAAAAATAAATTCCTTGTGTATGTCCGTGATCAACCTTCATTTTTAATGTAAAAGCAAAATCCACGTTGTTTTCTAAGCTTGTGTTAAGGATGTGTTTTGCTAAATCCTGCTGGACTGGGATATTGTATTTTGGAATCTGCCAGTCGCCCCAGCCTTCACACTCTCCAATACCAATCGTAAAGGAAGGCATATGGTCGTAGAAGTAACTATTAAAATGATCATCAGATACTAGTACAATCACATCTGCTCCTGAATCTTCGAGATATTTCTTCATTTCTGCGGCTGTCTGGAGGAAACGTTGTCCTTTCTCTCCACCTCCAGCTTCATTTGTCATAATCATCGGGCTATGTGACATCGCGACACCTGCGATAATTTTTGCCATTGGTTTCCACTCCCTTTAAGAATTATTAAGAGATTAGTAGTTTCTTAGGTGAAACTTGGATCTGCTTTTTCCATACAATCGAAAGTTTTCCCTTTAAGTATGGAGGTATTTCCGCTGGACATTGGACTCCCTTCTGGAAAACAGTTACTTCTGTTTGAACAGAAAAGCTCTCTTTTTTTAGTGTCACAGCATATCTGCCAAGACCAGGGAGAGTATAGTACGGGGACAGTATAAATGCCTCTCCATCCCACTCGCACTCTGTTTCATAAAAGCGTCCAAGTAAATCTGGCATTTCTGCCACCTTGCCGCTCAACAACCGTTCCCGAATACACGTAGAACTGATTTTCTCTCCCCACAACTCTACTTTTTCGACCTTTGTCACGTCAATTTGGCCCCCAGAGTCCTGATTCAAGCGGTCAAGATTTCCAGCCCCACGACTGCCATAGGAAAAATCAAATCCGGCAACTGCATGAACAACACCCAGTTCATTCAAATATTGAGAAACAAACTGTTCAGGCGAAAGGGCTGCAAACTCTAGGTCAAATTGGACAATATAAAACGTATCGACACCCATTTTACGAAGTCTTTCTTCTTTTTCGGCAAGCGGCATTAGCGTGTGAACATGAACTTTACCATTTGAGATGACGGTTTTCGGATGAGGAAAAAAACTCATTACTGCTACTTCTGCCTTCATCTCAAGTGCTTTCTCGTAAGCAGTATGAATGACGGTACAATGTCCATGATGGAGACCGTCGAAACATCCAAGTGCCATTACATTTGGCTTCGCCCTTTTCTGCCATACTGCCAAATTACTACGGTTTATGTGAATTGTTTTCATACCGGTCTCCTCCCATTGTATTTAGATTGTTACTGGTTTTTCTTCCGTTAATGAACGATACTTTCCGCTATAAAAAAGAAGTGGTTCCGCATCTTCGAGGTGAATATCGGTTACTTTACCGATAAACAGGGTATGATCCCCTTCTACGTGCTCAGCTGATACTTCACAAGCAATTTGTGCGACCGCACCCGCTAAAACTGGTTTTCCATCCAAGCGGTCGAGGGTAACCTCTTTATTTTCCTTCAATTGTCCTGCGAAAATCATTGATAACTCCTGCTGGTCAGCAGATAAAATATTTACAGTAAAAATCTTGCTTTCTTTTATTTTGTTCAAAATTTTTGCCTTTTCCCCGATTGAAATGACTACAAGCTTAGGATCAAGTGATACCGACATGAACGCATTGGCTGTCATTCCATGGACATCTCCCTCAATCTCTGTTGCTATTACAGTCACACCAGTAGCAAATTTACCCATTGCAGTACGAAATTTACGATCATCCATTTTATAATCCTCCTGTTATAAAAATTTTCTATCAGCTCTTCATCCTCTTTGGAATGAGGCTATCCCCTGACGCCTCCATCAAAACCAAACAATTCTTTACCATATGCTGCAACTGCATCTTCATATAAAGAGGTTTTGTGTGTAGCTACAGAAATAATATCCCGTAAGAATAATTCCATTGCACCGCCTTTATAAAGAGCCCCGCCACCTAGTGTTAATAGCGACCTTACAGCGATATCGGTACAAATCTTAATTGCTTTGGTTCGAATCGAAAAGAATTCAGAAGGCGGTGTCACACAGCCATCTTTTTCATAGTTTTCTAGAAGATCTATATATTTGTCTAGTAAAGCTTCAGCAATGTGGAAATCAGTCGTCATTTCTGCTAATACACGCTGACTTCTTGGTGACTCGCTTTCTCTTACACCATCCATCAAGCGCACACGCTTTTCGGTTTGGGCTTTAAATTCCTTTAGAATCCGCTCTGCCCCACCAAGTGCCATGAAACCGAATCCTAGATAGAAGGAAGGAAAGAACGGTACATGGTAAAACGGGTAATCTGTGTCATACTCTTCTACTGGCGGTCTTCTTGTAAGTTCAGCCTGATCTAGTCGTAAAATCCGTTCCATTGGGACATATACATCTTCGGCAATAATTTGGTTACTTCCTGACCCTCTTAGCCCAAATGTATCCCAATTGGTTACCACTTCTACTTCTGAAACTTTTAACATTGACAAACAATATACTGATTTGGAACTGTCAGGGAATTGGATCATGACCCCTACACCGACCCAGTCACTAAAATTGACACCGCTGACAAAGCTCCATTTACCGCTAATGCGATACCCATCGCCATCACGTTCTGCTTTCCCTAATGCAGCAAAGATATCGCAGATTAACCCTCCTTGATTAACAATTTCGTCCGCTCCCTTTTCTGGAAGAAAAGCTGGAAGCATATTGTGAAGTGGATATAGATAGGTGAGCCATGCAGCTGAGATATTGTAATTTGCCACTTTACGAACTACCTTCGCAAACGTTTTCAAATCTGCCTGTGGTCCGCCATATTTCTTCGGAAGCATCATCCGTGAAATTTGCGTTTCCTTAATTAAATCCACCACATTTTGTGAAATACTTGCATTTTTCTCTGCTTCATGGGCTTCTTGCTCGGCTAATTTTCCAATTCGTTCCGCTCCAGCTAACAATTGATCAACCGATACATTTTCTTCTTTAACTACAAAAGTTGCCATTGTTTACACCCCTTGTGATAGGTTCTTTTTTTAAAAAAATAAATGTTATGGACAATTGTCCTTTGGTCAGAGATTTGACATCGCTTACAATTGTACTTTTCAGGTTGTTACTATTAACAACTTATAAATAAAGTTTAAAGAATTGGCAATTTTCCTACTAGAGCAAAAATTGCTCATGTTTTTTTCATCCTTAGACAATTTTTGTTCATTTAACAAATAAGAAAGACCATTCAGTTTTAAACTGAATGGTCTTTCTTATTCGATGGTTAGTTCCCCAATCGCGATTAATGACTTGATAATCAGTAATAATTGATGGGCTTCGTTTGGGTCTCGAAGGTCTTTTTCCAGCATGCTTTCAATCCTGCTAACTCTATGGCGAAGCCCGCTCATAGACAGTGACAGGTCACTCATTGTTTGTTCCAATTTCCCACCATTTAACAGGAAACTAAATAATGTTTTAAGCAACTCAATATTTCTCGGGTCCTTCATGTTATACAAAGGTCCCAACTCTTGTTCAGCAATCATCTTAATACCGTTAATATTTTTTGAATTAATTAGAACCCCAACAATCCCTAATGAATCAAACGGAACGATTTTTTTACTACCTGCTAAGCGGAGAGCAATACTCGCTTCCTCGTAACATTTTGGTGCATGATGAATATCAGTACCTAAATGACTTATTCCAAACTTAAAATTACCATTAGGGTATTTTTTGATCATAAATTCATGATAGTCCTTGATTACTACATGAATGGAAGTATGTTTGAGCGACTCATTCGTGATCAATAAGACAATATGTCCATCGCGGTGTCCAACCAATAAATTCGTTTTTCTATCATTAAAATAGCGGAACGTCGTTTCAAATATGTGCTCCTGTAAAAGAAACTCATCCTCAATCGTAGACTTTGTGCTCTTATATTCCATAACGGTAATATAGTAGTTATGCTCAAGATTTATTCCTGTATATTTCCCCCGATTAACGATATCACTGACTGACAATCGTGACTCTAGAATTTGTTCTAGAAAATTCCCCTTCATTCTTTCAAACGATTCAAACTTCGTTTTCTCATTTAATAGAATCAGAGACGCAGCATTGGCGAAACGGTCTAAAAATAAATAATCCTCCTCGTGATGATCCTTCAAATCCTCATATACAAAGGTGCAATAACCAATTACTTCCTTTTGTAAAAGTATGGGCGTGATAAGACGTTCGTGTTTGGCCGTTTTAATTATTTTTTTACTTATAGGTAAAAGCTGCTTATGATTGAGCCGGCTTTCTTGCAGATAATCATCCATTTCTGCTTTTAACTCCGAATAGGTTTCTTCCGATAAACCTGTATACGTAATGGTTCGAAGGACTGAATCCTCAATGATTATTGGTATATTCACCATGTTAAATACAATATCAGCAATGGTTTGCAGATCACTACCATTGATAATCTCTTCCGTTAATTTATTTTGAAAATTTGATAATCGAGTAACGACATTCTTTTGGTCTAGTAATTGGTCATATGTATACTCTAATTCCGTTACAATTGGTGTTTCATTATAAAACTCCAGAACCTCATCTGCATCCAGCTCATTTTCCCAGTCTTTTTTCGGCTTAATGACCCAACTGCAGCCTTCATCCCCTTTACCCACGCACGTGACTTCTTTGGCGAGCAGTGTTTCTCCAAAAATCGTCGACATAAAACCGCTTGCATAACCAATCAGTGTATGACATACGGAACGATTTGAATGTCCCAGGCGTTTTATATGCTCCTCTGCCTCATAAGAACCAAACCAGGTACCGTACGAAAAAAAGGATTTGAGCCTGCCTTGACCATCCAGCTCATAATTGCATTCATGTTTAATCCCTCGAATATGCCCATTTTGTATATGAATGATTGGTCCTTGTTTAATGAGAAATTCTAAAGATGATTCTGTTTGCAGCGCTTCTTGGGCAGCTTTTACGCCCATTTCCCAGCCATAATGAAACAGAAAACCTTTTATTCTTTTTATACCTATATTTTTAGCAAGCTGCTGTCTCAGTATTCCAAAAACGGATGCTGATGTTATAAGTTTACGGTCCCCTGTTACGACATCCTGACTATAACTCTCTTCATTAATGCTGACGCACATGCTACCACATCCCATTGTAGTACTATTTAAAAATATTTGGCATTCTAATATAAGTCTAATTATTTTATATTAATAGAAATCTCGGATTATTTCAAAGCCTTAATTTTACCAGTTGTAGTCTTCCTATCCTTTCATTTCAATAAAAAAAGATTATAACGATGGTTCGCTATAATCTAATTAATAGTTATTCAGCTTCTACAGGTGGATTCTGACCGCTTTCAGGGATATCACCGTTTAGTGGTGCTTGATTTCTGTCAGGTCTTTGACCTCCGCCTCGCATACCTCCTCCCCCAGGTCCGCCGTTGCTGCCGGTTGTCACACCGGATTCATTTAGCCACGTTACAGAGTCCGAGATTGTATATTCTACTACTTTTGTCCCGCCTTTGTAGTCTCCGTCATGGTAAAGACCATCTGCCTCTTTACCTGTTGACGTTCCTCCTGAATAAAGAGTATAATCTTTATCCCTTTCAAGCTTTGGTGAACTGATAAATACTGCTTGATAATCCTTTTCGGGAGCAAAGGTTGCTACTGTGTTTCCTTTGCTGTCTTCAACATGCAAGAGTGTACCTGCTGCCTGCGTATCAGGATAGGTCATTACAATGGAATTCTGGGTTGATTCTTCTGTCGTAGCCTGTAACATTCCGGCACTACCTGCTGCAATCAAGAAACCACCCGTCATTTCAAAACTTTGATCGTAATCAAGTGAACCATTGCCACTGTTTGTTGGACCATTAACTAAAACGGTACCAGCCGTCATTTGAATCGAACCATTTGAATCGAGTCCATCACCTGCTGCATTAACGGTAACAGTTCCACCTGAGATTGATAATATATTGTCTTCGGTTTCAGTGGATTGGAAATCCATTCCTGACCCATCATTTCCACCGCCAACATTGATACCATCGTCACTGGCGGTAACATCAATTTCACCATCGGCTATACTTATGACTTTACTTTCAATTCCTTCATAGCTTTTGGTAATGTTTATTTTTCCACCCTTGGTAAGAACAGCAGTATCTCCATGGACGCCATCATCCCCTGTGGCAATGGTCATTTCACCTCCTGTGATCGTGACACTGTTGTTGCTGTGAACGGCATCGTCAGAAGAATCAATCCTAAAGCTTCCCCCACCAATGGCAACATCTACCGTTGCTTTTAATCCTTTTGCACTTTCGGTTTCAGTTACTGTAGTGGTTGTGGTGGTAGTTTCATTGCCAGTTGGTCGCATTTCATTGCCTTTAGTAGCAACCGTTTCAGGGCTGCCGCCACCAGAAGAAATAGTATAGTCACCATCAGCGATTAATAATGAGGCCTCGGCTTGCATACCATCACTACTTGCTGTGATGTCATACGTACCACCCTCAAGGGCTATGTTTCCTTTTGACGAATCTTTATCATTTGATGACTTGATTCCATCTCCGCCGGCTTTAATGGTAATATTTCCTTCCTTAACCGCAACCACATCTCGTCCCATTAATCCATCATCCACTGAATCAATCTCAATCGTTCCGCCTGTGATTCTTAGCTCGTCTTTGCTTGTTATTCCATTATTATAGTTTCCATGAACCGTAAGTTTTCCAGAGCCGTTAATCGTTAGGTTGTCCTTACTAAAAAGGGCTGCATTCGGCTCATCAGATGAATCTTCAAGCACATATTCTGGTCCATCCGACAGAGTATTTTCTGTTCCTTCAGCTAGAGAAATAATCGTTTTCCCTGCGTTTTTCACATAGATTGGGGATTGAGTGGAACTATTAATTTCTGCACCATTTAATACTATTCTGACGTTTCCTTTATCCTCAGCGTCAACCACGATTTGCCCATTATCTACTTTTCCACTTATAACATATACTCCTGCCGCTCTTATGGTAACCACATTATTCGTCACGAACACTGCACCCGAACCATCAAAGCCATCACTTGTCCCATTTAATTCAATATACGTTGGATTTTCATTTTCCCAGTCAGTGTAATAATCGTCATCGCTATAGGAAACAGTTTCACCTATAACTGCGCTAACCTCTTTATCTCCAATTGTACTTAGTTTCTCCGTGTTTACAGCTGCACTCGTACTAGATTCGTTCGTCGAATCAGTATTCTGACTGCAGGAAAACAAAAGGGTTGAGCATAATATGATAGAGCCTGCTTTTAAAAACATTGATTTTTTCCTCATTATATTGCTCCTTTTTTCATTTCTAACAAATCAAGGGATTTGGTATCTCACGACCATGGAGTCATTTTATAAAGGAAACCTTAAACAAACCTTAACAAAAGAGCCCAATGGATGGGCTTAAGTAAATTACTATTATAGTGTAGAAACCAATATAGGAAGCTATTGAAAGAGACATACATATATTTATTTTTAAAGGAAATGATGGAAATAGGTATCCGCTAAATGGAGGTCATACAATGGAAATAGATAAGAAAGTAATGATTACATCTGCAGAACTTGCTCAGCTTTGGGCTCAATACATGAATGATAGCTGCAGCGCTTGTGTTCTTACCTTTTTTTTAGAAAAGGTGGAAGACCTAGAAATTAAACCTATTATTGAATTTGCATTACAATTATCCAAAAAACATATTGAAAAATTAACGGTTTTTTTTAATGAAGAAAATTATCCTGTCCCTTATGGTTTTAAAGTAGAAGAGGATGTTAATTTAAATGCTCCGAAGTTGTATACAGACAGTTATGTTCTTCAATTTATCCACCAAATGGCTAAGATTGGTCTTACCACCTATTCAGCCAGTGTCGCTTCATCCGTACGTTCCGATATTACTGATTATTATATTGAATGTCTTTCTGAAACCATGCAATTGTATAAAGTTTCAAAGGATTTATTATTGGAAAAAGGTCTGTATGTTAGGTCTCCACATTTACCAATGGAGAAGGTGGAATTTGTCAATAAGCAAGCTTTTCTTTTTGATGTAATCGGTGAAAAAAGACCATTAATCGTCGCAGAAGTAGGGAATCTATATGCAAACATCCAGCGTAATATTTTAGGGACAGCCACTCTAATTGGATTTAGCCAGGTAGCAAGGGACAAGGAAGTTATCCAATTTTTTCTAAGAGGGATCGACATTGGTAAGAAACATATAAAATTGTTTGGAAAAAAATTAGAGGAAGGCAATCTCCCGGTCCCGGCAAGCTTATCTGCTGAAGTAACAACAAGTACAACATACACATTTTCCGATAAACTAATGATGTATTTTACCACTGGGCTAATTGGCTTAAGCATTGGTTATTACGGTACTGGTGTGGCTCAAAGTCCTAGGATGGATTTGGGGGTCCTGTATAACAGACTCTCATTGGAAGTTCAATTGTATTCAGAGGATGGCGCTAACATCATGATCAATAATAAATGGATGGAACAACCTCCTATGTCTGCAGATCGTGGTGAGTTAGGTACCGAAAAAACGTAAATTAATATGTAAAATGGCCGGTCATGTAACCGGCCTTGCTTGTGTTTATCTAAGTATTTACAACATTATTGTTGTAGTTGGCTATCTCGGTCCATCTTTCCCTTTGCCAGACTGCTTGTTTCAATATATTTGTATTCTTCCTCTAGGTCACTTAAGGTCCATTCATACAGATGTCGATCTTCTTTTTTGAACACACCCACTTTAAGCAGTTTATCTATAAGAAATTGCCTTCTTTGCTGGACAGCGGTTCGAAGAATGTTCTTCATACCATGTCACCTCCAGGTTTTTTAATGCTCTTAAGCTACTATCCGATTTTAAACTCTTCCTGGTTGTGTGTGTGTCGATTTTTAGCATATTTACCTACTCTTAAAGCAAATTTCATCGTAACTTAATAAAAGAAACTAAACTGTATTTTTATTAATGGTCTACGGAATCAGCCATAGATTTTTAAAATGAAACTGCTATAAATAACAAAAAACCCGCCTAAGTTAAATTAGGTGGGCTTTATCATTTATACGCCGCGTTTATTACCCCAAAGCAGGGCATGTAATTGAGGCAGTACTTTAACATTATTTAATTGGTTGTCCTCAACTACCCTATTTACCAGCCACTCATATTTGATGAGAAGTTTTTGAATAAGTTCTTGATTATTAGCATTCGCGATATCATCGTTTCCAACTTGAAGATAGAACGGAATGCCTTCGTATCTTTTATGAACCATTTTCGCATATGCCAGATCGACTTCATCGAAAATAACGACTTTTAAACTAACATTATTTCCAAACTGGTTTTCATCTAAATTTATAAAAATTGAATCTAATATTTCAAAATTTGTTTCCATATTCGAGCTTGGAGGTTTTGGAGAGATAGTTAGTTCATCAATTTTTAAAAACCAATCCTGCCATTTGCTTCCCTGCGTTTCAATTCCTATATAAATCTGATTTTCTTTTAATAAATCAATTAGCGAATCTAGATTCTTTAACAGAGCAGGGTTTCCCCCTGAGATGGTAACAAAAGAGAAATTGTCGCCACCGAGCGCTTTTAATTCTGTCCAAATTTCTTCTGCAGTCATCTGCCTGATATCATCTTTGGCACTGCCATCCCATGTGAAGGCTGAATCACACCAGCTGCAGGAATAATCGCAGCCGGCTGTTCGAACAAACATTGTTTTCTGTCCAACGACCATTCCTTCTCCTTGAATCGTGGGGCCAAAAATCTCTAGCACTGGAATTCTCTTCATTCCTCCATCCACTCCCTTCTTGCTTCAGCATAGCTCGTAGGCGTTTCAAAAAGACGGACAAATTCCACTCGTGCACCAAGGAATTGCTCCTTGTTCACTTCTTTTTCTAGAGCTTCTTTCATTTTTTCATAAATCCAAACTACGATATTTTCAGCCGTTGTGTTCATTGGAGGAAGGGTTTCATTTAAATAACGGTGATCAAGGTAAATTTCAATATCCTTTTTCCAAATGTCTTTGATATCACCAAAATCCATCATTAAACCTCGGCCATCCACAAAACCGCTTATGCCGAAGATAACTTTATAGGTGTGCCCGTGAAGATTCTTGCATTTTCCTTCATAGCAGTGTAGGTGGTGTGCCGCGTCAAAAGTAAATTCTTTACTAACTAATACGCGCTTATTATGATATTTGAGCTCCTTGCGCTGAATATCTTCATCTATTTTTTGTAGTTTATCGACGATTCTAAAGCCGTACATGTCTTAAAATCTCCCCTTTAGAAAGTCGTCAAGTCCGCGTTTTCTTAACACACATGCTGGACATTCGCCGCAGCCGTCAGAAATAACTCCGTTGTAGCAGGTTAAGGTTTTTTCGCGCACAAAGTCAAGTGCACCTAACTCATCCGCTAATTCCCACGTTTCCGCTTTATTGATCCACATTAATGGTGTGTGAATCACAAAATTATCATCCATGGACAGATTCAAGGTTACATTAAGTGATTTAATAAAAATATCTCGGCAATCCGGGTAACCACTGAAATCTGTTTCACAAACGCCAGTGACCAAATGCTTGGCACCAACTTGACGTGCTAACACTCCGGCAAAGGTAAGGAATAAAAGGTTTCTTCCTGGAACAAACGTTGAAGGAAGTTCACCCTCTTCTCCTTCTTTGACCTCAATATCAGAGCGTGTTAACGCATTGGGTGCAAGCTGATTCAATAAAGACATATCTAAAATATGGTGTTTTACCCCTAGTTCATTGGCTATATTTTTGGCACATTCTATTTCTAAACTATGCCGTTGATTGTAGTCGAATGTGACTGCTTCCACCTCTTTAAATTGTTGTAATGCCCAAAATAAACAAGTAGTACTGTCCTGCCCGCCGCTAAATACGACAATGGCTTTTTCATCTTTTAACATGTTTAAGGAAACTCCTTCCAAAATCGAAAAAGCAGTACCCCAAGATAGAAGTACTGCTTCATCTTAGTTTTTTTAACGAGGGGTGCTAGAACCTCTATTATTTTCTGTTTGTATGATACCATAATAAAAGTAAAAGGTTAATCTTTTAAATATTGGGATTATTTTTTGTCCATAATTTTTCAATTGACGTTTGGCAGAGTGTCCTTTATCATATGGAGAAGATAATACCCGTACTTACACGGGAGAGGTTCATAGCTGATACCCTCTATAAAAAACTATGGATACATGACTCTATGCCATGTCCATACCGGACATGGCTTTTTGTTTTTTTATCCAATTAGTTGTTATAGATTGATTGCTTGTGCTCTCTGGAATATACATTTTGACTTGGAGGTTTTTTTATGTCAGGCCGCAGCCACGAAGAAGGATTAAAGGATTTAACACTACTAGGAAATCAAAATACACAATACTCATTTGAATATGCTCCAGAGGTTTTGGAGGCAGTCGATAATCTCCATCCAGAACGTGATTATTTCGTAAAATTTAATTGCCCAGAATTTACTAGTCTTTGCCCGCTTACTCATCAACCCGATTTTGCAACGATGTATATCTCATACATTCCAGATAAAAAAATAGTAGAAAGTAAATCTCTAAAACTCTATTTATTCAGCTTCAGAAATCATGGTGATTTCCATGAGGATTGCGTTAACATCATCATGAACGATTTAATTAAGCTTTTGGATCCCCGCTATATTGAGGTTTGGGGTAAGTTCACGCCACGGGGTGGAATTTCCATTGATCCATGGTGCAACTATGGCAAGCCAGGTACCAAATTCGAAGAAATGGCAGCTTTCCGTTTGATGAACCATGACCTTTACCCGGAAAAAGTAGATAATCGTTAATGAAAACTTTTTTTAACAAAAATAAAATAGTCTTGTAAACCTGTAACATTTTCCATATGATACATTAGTTTAGTAGTTACTAGACGAAGTAGAATGAGTTGATTTTATGTTGAATGTAAAAGAGGTTACGGAACAGCTTCGAGCTGAAGGTATTACAGACAGTGAACAGGTTGTCATTCGTTGGATACTCGATGGGAAAATTAAAGCTAGAAGAACGAAACACCTTAATCTCGAATACTCCATAACTCCCATTGATTTAGCGTCTTTTATTTTGGAAAAAAAGATAGAGAACAAAACTCAGCAGTTCGGAGTTGACTTTCACCAATGGGAAAAAACGTTTCGTGACAATCAAAAATTGAAAGAAGAAATTGAACAGTTAAAAACGACTATTCGAATTGAACAAGCGAAAAATCGATCCCTAAAAAGAATGTTAAAGGCAGAGTATGAGCTTACAGATACTCCGCCATTGACCCTAACCTCGATATTAGGATTAGAACCTGGGGCAGATAGTGACAGTATCAAAAAAGAATACAAGAAACTATTAAAAGCCCTTCATCCTGACCGAGGCGGAGATGAACGACTGTTTAAAGTATTTTATGATCACTATGACAAAGTAAGGGATTCAGCCAAAAGCTGAATCCCCTTTTTTTAATAGGCAGTGTTAAATTTGTCTGTTGATTTGCGCTCCACTAAGGAAAGCTTCTTTGTATAATCACCGCAGTGACAGGCGGTTTCTGCCTGTCAGGATACACTTCGCTTTCCGCTGGTACTAACCGCCTCCTCGGCGCTAATGCGCCTGTGGGGTCTCCCCCCTGCCCAGTCCTCCCGCAGGACATTGAATTACACCCTTGAATCCGCCCACGCACGAAGAAAATGCGATAGCATTTTCGAGGAGTCTACGTGCCTTCCGCGCAAATCAACAAAGTGCCAAAATAAATACTAACTTTCACACAGCCACTTATAAAACTTGATTTCCTTTTGTTCCGTTAATTGAATAACTTGCCACTATGTTTGCACTTAATGAATGGGATACGGAGCAGTATTTGTCTTTTGACAATTGGATCGCACGGACTACCTTGTCTTCTGGTAAATCCCCCTCCACTAAGTAGTGAATATGAAAATCAGTAAATTTCTTCGGTTCTGTATCGGCACGTGTTCCCTCTACTTCCATGGCAAAACCCGTTAACTCTAAGCGCATTTTCTTCAAAATCATAACAATATCAATTCCTGTACAACCTGCAAGCGAATAAAGGAGCAGTTCAGTCGGTCTCGGACCGCTATTTTGACCTCCAACCTCTGGTGCAGCGTCCATCCTTAATTCATGTCCTGACGGTGTCGTACCCGTAAAAGCCATATCCCCTGTCCAAGTAATGGTTGATTTCATTTATATCATTCCTTCCTCTATGTATTGCCACCCTTATTTTACCTTAAAAAAAGGTTTTGAACTCATAATTGAGCCCAAAACCTTTCATATTACTTCAATAATGACAAGTCAATTAAACCATTAATATCACTGCTTGGAATATATCCAGCCTCTTTGCTAATATCTGCCATTTCCTGAATTACGTTTTTATTAACATCTGTTGTGACAGCTAAACGTGAGAATGCTGCGTCTACTTCATCTTTATTCAACTCTTTACCAGTAAGATCTTTTAAATGCTTGATAACAATTTCTTTACTCTCTTCTGGATTGTCTTGAATGAATTGTACTGACTTTTTGTGTGCGTCAAGATATTTCTGTGATAAGTCTTTGTTTTTCAAAAAGTCTGTTCTAGCAGCAACTACTGTATTGGTAGATTCCTTACCCCATGCAAATTCATCCCAGTCTAGAAGGAGTTTACCATTTGCTTGGTTTTCAAGTACATATCCCCAAGGCTCTTGTGTTGCAGCAGCGTCCACTTGTTTTTGGATGAACAGAGAAGCTGTGTCAGCAGGTGCTGCAGCAAATAAATCTACTGTACCGCCACTAGTTTTCGCTTTTAAATCTGCTTCTTTTAGTGCTTTACGTAACATTACATCCTGAGTACTTCCAATTACCGGAATCGCTACTTTTTTCCCATCTAAATCTTCTAATTTTTCAACTCCGCTGCCTTCTGATGCTACTAGAACCGCTCCGCCATTTACCGCACCTGAAATCAGGTGGTATTCTTTGTTTTTTACATAAAAGTTTAGTAATGGACCAGGTCCGACTGTACCAACATCGATTGCTTTGGTTGCCATTGCTTCCATAAATAGGCCGCCATTTGCAACTGTTTTCGTTTCAATTGTAACATCCTTACCAAAAGCTTCTTCAAAATAGCCTTTTTCAAGTGCTACGATCGTTGCGATATGAGTTAGGTTTGGAAAATATCCAATCTTAACAGTCTTTACTTCTCCACCATCACCTTCGCCTTCACCTTCGTTGGAGGTTTGGGCACATCCGCTTAGCAGTCCAATAAATAAAATCGTGATAAATAGATAAAGCATAGATTTTTTTAACATTTTTTTGTCTCCTTGCTTTATATTTTTTTAAGCTCTTTTTCGAATACCCCATTTTACTTCTACATTGCGTTCGAGTCTTGAAAAAACTATATTATCGACAATGGTCCCGATAATCGCAATGATAATCATGACAGAAATAACTAAATCCATTTGACCGAGTGAACGACCCATTTCAAGCAGTTGTCCAAGTCCGCCGCCGCCGCCGAGAAGCTCACCGGCCATTAAAGCACGCCATGAGAATGCCCAAGCAATCCGCAGCCCTGAAATAATTTGCGGTACAGATGCTGGAAGGATCACAGTCCGAAGGAAATGAAATCCACTTGATCCATACACCTTTGCAACACGCTGATAAAGCTGAGGTACATTTTTAAATCCGCTTGTTGCATTCACCGTCATGGTCCACGTCGCACCGATTGTGACGATAAAAAGAATCGAAAAGTCATTTAAACCAAACCAAATGATCGCTAGTGGGAACCAAACGATACTTGGAATCGATTGTAGAGCCGTTACCACAAAACCAAGTGTATCTTCGACCAGTTTATATCGCCAGATGAAGTACCCTAATATCAATCCGACAACGATTGCAATCGTAAATCCAAGGAGGATACGCCCCATACTTTTACCGATTGCCAGCGTAATTTGACCACTCATTAAGCCGTTAAAAAGTGTTTCGAGTACTTGGGTCAGGCTAGGGAACATAAAATCTGGAAGGCCGGAAAATCTAGATGTGACTTCCCATATCACCGCTATCGCCGCGATGAAGATGATCCGTCTTAAAGCTGTAGTCATCACCGATTTCCTCCTTCAATACTTTTTCGATTTCTTCTTGCAATATAGATAAGATTCTTTGCTCTGTATTTAACGTCACACTGTCAGGTGTAACTCCATCCTTCATTGTTGGAACAGGAATGATTTCCTTAATACTTCCGGGACGAGTGGCAAAAACGACTACTTCTTCTGAAAGAAGAACCGCTTCCCTAATATTATGAGTGATAAAGAAAATCGTAACTTTTGTCTTCCTCCAGATTTCAAGCAGCTCTTTATGCAGCACCATTCTCGTTTGTTCATCAAGTGCTGAAAAAGGTTCATCCATTAACAGAATGTCTGGCTCCATGACTAACGCTCTAGCGATTGAAACCCTTTGCTTCATTCCACCAGATAATTCATGCGGATAGGAATTCACATACTTACTGAGGTGAACCATTTTTAGAACATCAAGCGCCTTAGCTTTTGCCTCTTCTTTTGGCATTTTTTTTAGAATCAAACCGTAGGTTACATTTTCTAAAACAGTCAGCCAAGGAAACAAACCCGCTTCTTGGAAAACTACTACTCTTTCGGGACCAGGTTTTAATACTAAGTCTCCATCAACGCGAATTTCGCCGCTATCTGCTTTATCAAGTCCCGCAACAAGGTAAAGCAATGTAGACTTTCCACATCCTGATGGTCCAACGATCGAAACAAAGCTTCCTTTTTTAACATTTAAATTTATTCCATCAAGCACTTTTACATTTTCTTTTCTATCATTCACAAAACTTTTATGGATATTTTCTATTGTTAAATACATCGATATTTCACCTCTTTTTTAATCCCCAGTAAATCCATTGGTTTTATTATATTACAAACATTGGTTAAGTCAACGATTATTCTATAATATTGAGAAAATTTTCTCCCACTTCCTCCATATTTTAAAATACCCTACTCTTTGATAAGATAAAGGTATAGTTTTATATGGAGGTTATTATAGTATGAAGGTTGTTAATAATATCACAGACTTAATTGGCGATACACCCGTTGTTCGTCTAAACAAACTTGTTCCAGAAGGTGCTGCGGATGTTTATGTCAAACTTGAAATGTTTAATCCGTCAGGAAGTGTAAAAGACCGTGCAGCATATAATATGATCAAGACTGCTGAAGAAAAAGGTTTAATTAAACCTGGGGATACGATTATTGAGCCAACCAGCGGCAATACTGGAATCGGTTTAGCGATGACCGCTGCAGCTAAGGGATACCGAGCAATTCTTATCATGCCGGATAATATGACAAAAGAAAGAATTAATATCTTAAGGGCCTATGGAGCCGAGGTTGTCTTAACTCCTAGCGAGAAGAAAATGCCAGGTGCTATAGAAAAAGCACTTGAATTACAAAAATCAATTCCGGGAAGTTTTATCCCACAACAGTTTGAAAACTTTGCTAACCCTGACATCCATCGCACCACAACAGCAATTGAAATTTACAATCAGATGGAAGGTAGACTTGATGCTTTTGTTGCAACGGCAGGTACAGGAGGTACGATTACCGGCACAGGTGAGAAGTTAAAAGAATTACTTCCTGAGCTTTTTGTGGCGGTTGTCGAACCAAAAGGCTCTCCGGTATTATCTGGCGGGCAGCCTGGTCCACATAAGTTAGTTGGAACAAGCCCTGGTTTCGTGCCATCCATTTTAAACACAGATGTATATGATGAAATATTTCAAATATCTGATGAGATTGCCGTTGATATGTTCAAACGATTGGCGAAAGAGGAAGGAATCTTTGTCGGTCCATCTGCAGCCGCTGCTGTTTATACCGCTATTGAGGTGGCAAAACGATTAGGATCAGGGAAAAAAGTTGTTTGTATTGCACCGGATACTGGAGAACGCTATTTAAGCATGGAACTGTAACTATTAGAGCTGATACTGATTATGGTATCAGTACTTTTTATATTAACAGAATTTTCTTTAAATATTTTTCAACAAAGGTTTAGCAGCGCTGATGGATTCCCGTCGTTATTTGCTAGAACGTTGCTATTTCTAATAGAATCTGGTGATTCATGTAGACAAGTTTTTTACAGTCAAGGCAGGAGAAACACCCCCCTACCTCAAACTATTAAAGTAGACGAAAATGCTAGTCTAATGAATAAGTTGAAAGGTGGTCATAGCTATGAGCCAAGATATTACCCTACAACAAATTGCTGAAGGAGTACCAAAAACACTATTATATGCATCTGATAGAGACATTGAAGGCTTCCAAAGAATTATCGAAGAAACAATCAAACTAAGAGAAGCACATAGAAACCTGCAAAAAATGGTAAAAAGCTTTTCAACTTCTACGATTCAGCGTACGTAACAAAAATTTTATACAAAAAAAGACCCATCTTTTCAAATGGGTGGGTCTAAAAATACCTTTATAGGAATACTATGAACTAAAAGAATCTATTACTCTTGTATGGAAGCAATAGTTTGTGGGGTCTTACTAGTAATTTTAGTAAGTGTGGAATTACGGTTAAAAGATTTTCTTGAAATAAGGTAGAGTTAAACCGACCCTGTTTTGCTGTTAACCTTCGATAGTCATTAAGCAGTCTATCAAGTTCCTGACTGCAAACTACGGTTTCTTCACAAGACAGACCTTTTTCCATACCTATCTCTATCATTTCAGCCCTTTTCTCGTTTATTGCTTCTTCTAAATCTACTATCCTCATAACAAAAACACACCTCTAAACAATATTAATTATCTAGTTGCTTTAATATGTTAGTCATGAAAAGTATTATAGCATGTATTTAAATCTATTAAATCGTTTCGCTAAAACAAGTTAAATTATGACAAAACTAGACGATGTTTAAAATTTCTGAATATTTAACCTAAAAAAAAAGAGACAGGATTTCTGTCTCTTTTCCGATATTAAGCATGAAAATTTGTGCCATCTGTCGTAGCTTGGACAATACCTGCACGAATAACGAAATCACCGAAGTGCTCGTCTTCTTCGCGTTCTTTCGCATATCGGGAAAGAACGACACGCAGTTCACTCAAAATTTCTTCTTCACCAATGTTTTCTCTGTGTATTTTACTTAAGCGGCTGCCGTCATGAGCGGCTCCTAAGTACATATTGTATTTGCCGGGTGCCTTCCCGATAAAGCCAATTTCCCCTAGTGCATGACGTGCACAGCCGTTCGGGCACCCTGTCATACGAATGGTTATTTCTTTATCTCGAAGACCGTTATCGTCCACTATATCTTCGATTTTGTCGATTAGACGTGGCAAATAACGTTCTGCTTCTGCCATTGCTAAACCGCATGTTGGCAGAGCAACACAGGCAATCGAGCTCCGACGGAGTGCTGAAATATGTTCACCATCCGTTAAACCATATTGTTCTATCAATTCACTAATTTTCTTCTTTTTCTGGGCTGATACATTGGCAATGATTATATTTTGATTAGACGTCAGACGGATATCACCTGTATGTATCTTGGCAATTTCCCGTAAGCCTGTCTTCAGCTTATAATCATCAAAATCTGCCACACGTCCACCTTCAACAAACAGTGTTAAATGCCATTTTCCATCAATGCCCTTCACCCAGCCATAACGATCGCCATTGTTGTCAAAATGATAAGGCTTTGCTTCATCAAGACTCCAGCCAAGGCGCTCTTCTAGTTCTTCCTTTACTGTCTCTAGTCCTAATCGGTCGACAGTGTATTTGAAACGTGCGTTTTTACGTTCTGAGCGGTTTCCGTAATCACGTTGAATGGTAATAACTTTTTCAGCCACATCATAGATTTGCTCTGGTTTAACGAAGCCTATCACCTTTGCAAGCTGCGGGTAGGTCTCTTTGTCTCCATGAGTCATACCCATTCCGCCCCCAATTGCCACGTTAAAGCCGACAAGCTTTTCATCTTCAACAATCGCAATCAAACCGAGATCCTGTGAGAAAACGTCAATATCATTAGATGGCGGTACAGCGATACCGATTTTAAATTTACGCGGCAGATAAAGCGGTCCGTACATTGGCTCTTCTTCTATTTCCGGTGTTCCTGCCACTTTTTCTTCATCTAGCCAAATTTCATGGTAAGCTCTTGTCCTCGGCAATAGGTCATTACTTAATTTTTTTGACCATTCGTACACTTCAGCGTGTACCTCTGACTGATAGGGATTCGAGGCACACATAACATTACGGTTTACATCTCCGCAAGCTGCAATCGTGTCTAAAAGAGCTGCATGGATCTCCTGAATGGTGCTTTTCATATTCCATTTCAAAATACCGTGCATTTGGAAAGTTTCACGCGTAGTTAGTTTTAACGTACCATTACCATATTTTTCTGCTAAGTCATCCATGACAAGCCACTGTTCTGGAGTAGCCACACCACCTGGCATACGAACACGGAGCATAAACTGGTAGGCAGGCTCTAACTTTTGCTTTTGTCGCTCATTGCGGAGATCACGGTCATCCTGCAAGTAGCTCCCATGGTGCTTCATTAAGCGGTTATCATCATCTGGAATTCCTGCACTGATTCGGTCGAGCATTACTTCTTTCAGTGTTCCGCGTAAATAGTTACTTTCTCTTTTTATACGCTCTACATCGCTAGGCGCGCCTTCAGGTGCCTTTAATTTTTGCTTCACCATTTATGAAAAATCTCCTTCCACTACTGTATCAATAGGGCTCTTTTCTTATACTTTGTTGCTATATGGAACAAAGTATAATGATTATGCTAAGTTTCCGCAGAAAATAGAATACTTCCAATAAGAAAAGAGCCTGCAAACTAAATTCTAAAGCGCAAAATAACTATTTCCACGTTAAAATCGGCTTTAAGATTTTAACAACAATCTTTACGAAATCAACCTCAATATACATCGCGCTGGTATCGTTTTTGCTGCTGCATATCTACTAAGTAGGCTTCTGCCTCATCCCGGCTCAAGCTTCCTTCTTTTTCGATAATTTCAAGAAGTGTTTGATGGACGTCATGTGCCATATGTTTTTCATCACCGCAAATGTAAACATGAGCACCTTCTTGAAGCCACTGGAACAATTCTTTGCTTTGTTCAAGCATACGGTGTTGAACATAAACTTTTTCAGTTGTATCACGTGAAAAAGCAACATCCATCCTAGTTAATACACCGTCTTTCAACCATTTTTGCCATTCTGTTTGATAAAGGAAATCTGTCACGAAATGCTGGTCTCCAAAGAACATCCATGACTTACCTTCTGCCCCTGTTTCCTCGCGCTCTTGCATAAACGAGCGGAATGGCGCTACACCTGTCCCTGGTCCTACCATAATAATTGGTGTATCAGGATTTGCTGGAAGCTTAAAGTTTTCGTTGTGTTGAATGTAGATTGGTACCGTGTCTCCCGGCTGTAATCGTTCTGCGGTAAAAATGGAGCAGACACCTTTACGGTCACGACCGTGCGCGTTGTAACGAACAGCCCCTATCGTTAAATGAACTTCATCTGGATTTGCATTTAAGCTGCTTGCAATCGAGTATAATCGTGCAGGCATTTTTCTAAGAATCGAAACAAACTCTTGAGGAGAGCTATTCACCGGTCCAAAGTCGCGAACCACATCAAGCAAATCGTGTCCTTCAAGATAGGATTTTACTTTTTCACTGTCATTTAGAAGCTCCTGTAAGTCGCTGTTTGCAGTAAGTTTCGCTGCTTTTTCAAGAAGCGGCTTTGTTAAGGTTGTAATCTCATAATAGGTTTTTAATGCATCTTTTAAAGAAAGAACTTCGCCTTGTTTTTTAATTGTTATACTTTCTTCTGGGTTCCATTTCAATTCTTCAAGGATGAGGTCAACCAGTTCTGGATCATTTTCTGGATAGATTCCTAGACTATCCCCTGGTTCGAAGCTAAGACCAGACCCTTCAAGCGATAACTCCAGATGTCGTGTTTCTTTATTCGATCCTCGACCGTTTAAGTTGAGATTATCAAGCACTTCTGCTCTAAACGGATTGATTCTTGAATAGGTTGATTCAACGGTCTGAGCGGCCGCACCCTGAGATAATACAGGAATTCCACCTTTAGCTTCACCTAGGCTGCTAATAACTCCTACAAGCCATTCTGCTGCCGGTTCATCGTAATCCAGATCACAGTCGAAACGTGGATAAAGTCGGGTACCACCTAGTTCCTCTAAGCGAGCGTCAAATTGTTTTCCTGTATGACAGAAGAATTCATATGAGCTATCTCCAAGAGATAGGACTGAAAAGTTTAAGTCCTCAAGCTTCGGAGCCCGCTTGCCATGTAGAAACTCATGGAATGTTAGGGCATTATCCGGTGGATCGCCTTCTCCATGCGTACTTACTATAATAAGTAGATTTTTTACTTTCTTAATGTTGTTTGGCTTAAAATCGCTCATGGCGGAAACGGTTACTTGGAACCCTTTCCCCTCAAGTGTCGTACTGGCCTTTTTTGCTAAGCCTCGGGCATTACCTGTCTGTGAACCATAAAGTATGGTCACTTCTTTCAAAGCTGTCCCCTCTGTACTTCCTTGCTGGTTTGGTACTCCAAGGACAGAAGCCAATGGCGCAGAAGATGCACCCGCAAGATACCCACTCAACCACACTTTTTGTGATTCAGTAAAAGTAGGTAAAAGACGATTTAGGAGTTCCGCCTGCTCCTGATTAAACGGACTGTTCATTACCTGAAGTTGCAACGTTATCCACCTCACTATGGAATATAAACTTTATCATACAGTATTTTTTTAGAGGCTGTAAGATATAAATTGGTCTATTTGTTGACCTAGTTCTCTATTGAATATGTTTTTCGGCATTATCGTTACCCAAATTCTATGGGTAATTAGCTTTCGGTCATTCCAGCACCTCTGCATTGACCCTATTGTCTTCACCAGCAGCTTTCGGACACTGCAAGCAAATTTTAGACTCTACTCACCAACAGCACGTTCAATTACGATATCTTGGATCACGGTATGGTTGCTTAAAGCAGCAGTACAGAGAATCCTCTGACCTTCTTTTTGACGGGTACGGACGATTTTGTTTAATTCTGCTAGAAGGAGACCGGTAAAAAGCATATAAGGCACAACGATTACTCGGCCTTCTGCTCCTTCCGATATGGACACCAATCCCTCACTTAGCTTTGGTTCTGTCGCTGCTAAATAGCAAACGGACACCCTTTCAGGTCCAAGCCGCTCGCCGATGCCATCCGCAATCTTACCAAAGTTTACGTGAACATCCGGGTCACTGCTGCCAACACCGACGATTAATAGCCTGTCTGCCGGAACCACTTCACCTGCGGTTTCCTTTATTAACTCAGCGACTGCATCCAAAATAACTTCCTGTACGCCAAAAGGATTCTTTATTTTTACCGGAATAGTAGGATATTTGGCAATCAAAGGTGACAAGGCTTCAGGTATATCCCGTTTTATGTGGCCGGCTGCCAACAGAAACAGTGGAACAACATCGATTTCCGTCGCACCTTGATTAACACATTTTTCAAAGCCTTCCTCAATCAGCGGCTCTGTCAACTCAAGGAAACTGTGTTCCTGAATCGGTACATCAATTCGCACCTTTACTTTGTCGATAAAGGCTCTAATCTCGACCGCACCTTTTTTTGAACGAGTACCGTGGCCGATATAAAGAATTGCTTTCATACAATGTGCTCCCTTCTGCTGTTACCGGTTGGCTACTGGAATATTTGGTACAATTTCTTCTTGAAACCAATTCAATTTTTTGTGGAGGGTAACGACCTCACCTATTACGATCATACTTGGATTTGTAATCTGCTCTCTTTCCACCACTTCTTCAATATTATCAAGCGTTCCTACCACTATCCTCTGGTCGCTTAATGTCCCCCAATGAATCAGCGCAATCGGAGTCTGTGGCGATTTACCGTTTGCGATTAAATGCTTGGTTATCGTTGGAAGATGTGATACTCCCATATATACACAAATGGTATCTACACCCTTTGCCAAATGTGACCACTGGTGTTCTGCTTCCACATCACCAGCCTGATGACCGGTGATAAATGCGAAGCTTTTACTCAAGGTCCTATGGGTAACAGGAATTCCTGCATAAGCAGAAGCAGCGATTCCAGCCGTAATGCCTGGAACAATTTCAAACGGAACGTTATGCTTTACGCATTCCTCCGCTTCTTCGCCGCCACGTCCGAAAACAAATGGGTCTCCTCCTTTTAAGCGAACAACCTGATACCCCTTTTTGGCATATTTCACCAAGAAATGATTAATTGTCTCCTGCTTCATTGTATGATAATGTGGAAGCTTGCCGCAATAGACAAGTTGAGCTCCCTCTTTCGCATTCTCCAAAAGTTCAGGATTTACCAGCCGATCATAGAGGATGACATCAGCTTGCTTGAGGCAGCGCAATCCTTTTACTGTTATTAATTCTGGATCTCCAGGACCAGCACCTACTAAATAAACCTTGCCAACCATCGATCAACCATCCTTTCTTATCAACTCATCTTAGAGAATGTTCTTTTCTTGGAGGTAACTAAAAATTTGGTCCACTGCCTCTTCCACTGTTAAAAGGTCTGAACGGACTGTGATTTCTGGAAATTCCGGTGCTTCATATGGGGAATCAATTCCAGTGAAATCCTTTATTTCTCCGCGGCGAGCCTTAGCATAAAGCTGCTTCGGATCACGCTTTTCGCATTCTTCTATTGGACAATCTACAAAAACTTCAATAAACTCGCCTTCTTCAAAAATTTCTCGGACCTGGTCTCGATCCGAACGGAATGGAGAGATAAAAGCCGTCGTTACAACTGCTCCACTATCTACAAACAATTTGGCAACTTCCCCAATTCTTCTGATATTCTCTGTCCGCTCATGGTCTGAAAAACCGAGATCCTTGTTTAATCCGTGGCGGATATTATCACCATCTAGAACATATTCATTAATCCCCTGACGGTACAATGCGCTTGATACGGCGTTTGCAATCGTCGATTTACCAGAACCAGATAGGCCTGTAAACCACAGTACACAGCTTCCATGACCATTTTGAGCATGACGGTCGGATTTGGTAACTGTACTAGCGTGCCATGTAATATTGGTTGCTTTTGTCATTTGTTTCTCCTCCTTAAACCGTCGTCTCTTTTTTCATGCCCTCAATCAACACTTCAACAACCTCTTTACGACTGAAGGTGGATGGTGGAAGCTGTCCTGCACGAAGCAATTCTCTTACTTTTGTTCCGGAAAGGATCACTCGGTCTTCGTTGCTATGCGGGCAAGTTTTATCAGAAGCCATTCCTTCACACTTCGTGCAATAGAAGCTATGTTCAAAGAATAATGGTTTGATACCAAGTTCCCCTTCAGGGAATTCATTGAAAATTAATTGAGCGTCGTACGTACCATAATAATTACCTACACCTGCATGGTCACGGCCAACGATAAAATGCGTGCATCCAAAGTTTTTGCGGGCAATTGCATGGAAAATCGCTTCTCTTGGTCCTGCATATCTCATTGCCGCTGGGTAGACACCAAGCTGTACACGTTCTCGAGGGTAGTAATTTTCAAGAAGGACACGATAGCTTTTTAGACGAACATCAGCTGGGATATCGTCAGACTTTGTTTCCCCAACAAGCGGGTTCACGAAAAGTCCATCAACTGTTTCAAGTGCTGCTTTTTGAATGTACTCATGAGCACGGTGTATTGGATTTCTTGTTTGGAAACCTACAACTGTTTTCCAGCCTTTTTCTTCAAACAATGCACGTGTTTCTTTCGGCTCGAACCAGACATCGCCAAAGATTCCTTTTTCCGGCTTTTTAACTAGCACTACATCGCCAGCCACATAGACAGGTCCTCTTTCATACAGGCGCTTAACTCCTGGATGAGCGATTTCTAGGGTTTTATATACCTCTACCGCTTCTTTGTCTAGATTCGGTTCATACCATTCTGAAACGGTAATAACCCCGTATACCTCTTTATTGTAAACAAGCTTGATTTGCTCCCCTACTTCAAGGGTTGCAGCTGTTTCATAGGAAACAGGGAGCGTAACGGGTATAGACCAAATTGTATTGTCAGCAAGACGCATATTCTCCACTACATTTTCATAATCAACTTTTCCAAGGAAA
>JAPSKD010000283.1 GCA_031177865.1 Bacillus sp. (in: firmicutes)
GGAATGATTAAACTTGTAACTCCAGCTGGAGCATACTGCGTATAGCTCATATGCTTGGATTGAGGATAATGCTCTTGATGAATATACTTTGCCATTTCTGCAAAGAATCGTAAATTTGAAGCCGCTCTTGGTATATCAAAATCTCTGCTTTCTCTTATCGGCTTTCCCACATCTAATGTTTCAATCAACGCCAGCTCATCAACACGAGCCATGACTAGATCGGACATTCGACAAAGAATCTTAGCTCTCTCTTCAACTGGCATTTTGCTCCAGATACCACTTTCAAAAGATGTTTGAGCAACTTGAATCGCACTTTCAACATCATGCAAACTGGCACTTGCTACTGAAGCTAACTTTTGATTCGTTGCCGGATTAATAGTGTCAAAGGTTTCTCCTGAACTAGCATTTACATATTCTCCATTAATAAATAGCTTAGCATCGTTAATCTTAAGCTGTTTTTCAAGCAACTTACTCATTTTGATCACCATCCTCAACTTCTAAAATCATTTCAACCTCTACAGCATTATTGTGTGGCAGCTGGGCCATCCCAACAGCTGACCTGCCGTGTTTGCCTTTTTCTCCAAACACCTCAATCAACAAGTCTGAGGAGCCATTCATTACTTTGGGGTGGTCAATAAAATCTGGTGTACTGTTAACAAAACCAAGGATCTTGACCACTCTTTTCACTTTGCTAAGGTCGCCGAGTTCATGTTTAATAACCGCTAAAAGATTGAGCATGCACTGTCTAGCAGCCTGATATCCTATTTCTATGGATACATCTTCACCCAATTTCCCTCGGTATTCATCTGTACCCTG
This sequence comes from Bacillus sp. (in: firmicutes), assembly GCA_031177865.1. Lineage (GTDB taxonomy): Bacteria > Bacillota > Bacilli > Bacillales > Cytobacillaceae > Neobacillus. The sequence goes on from JAPSKD010000283.1 coordinate 817, forward strand.
CCCCGAAGTAAATAGAAGATTCCCTGTGCGAACACAGCTTATATAATTTCCAGATGCAGAACGCAAAGGCGGAAGCTCCAAGCCCATTTGCTGTAATCTTTCTTCTGGCGTCATCACTTTTTCTACCATCTACTCATCTCTTTTCCTACTAAATTAGTTGGTTAACCGGTATATTTAAGAATCTTAGTGCATTTTCACCTAACATTGCTCTTTTTTGGTCAGCAGTAAGGGATAGAGTATCATCAATAATCTTCCCAGGAGGTGTTTCCCTGAGCAGGAATGGGTAATCAGATCCCATGATGACTTGTTCTGCACCAAATTTTTCAACTAGGAATTTAATATTTACTGGATCATTTACGATAGAATCATAGAAAAATTTCTTTGCATAAAAACTTGGAGGCTGCTCCGTCAGCTGAAGGTGCGGCCATACATTCCACCCATGATCAAGACGGGGAAGAATATAAGGCAATGACCCGCCACCATGAGAGAAACAAATTTTTAATCCTGGAAACCTTTCAATGACACCACCTAGGATTAAGCATGCAGCCGCTAATGCAGTCTCACTTGGCATCCCGACCGTGTACATTAGGTTATGTTTGGTAAACCGATCGCTGCCCAATGTTTCCCATGGATGAACGAATATAGGAACATTCCACTTCTCACACATCGCAAAGAAGTCTGTTAACGATTCATCATCTAAATTTTTCCCATTAATGTTCGTGCCGATTTCAACACCCTTTAATCCAAGCTTATGAACACAACGGTCTAGTTCACGAATAGCTGATTCCACATTTTGCAAGGGAACTGTCCCAAGTCCAATAAACTTTGTTGGATGTTTAGCTACCGTTTCTGCGATAAAATCATTCTGAAATCTTGCTATGATTTCAGCTTCTTCTATCGGTGCCCAGTAAGAAAACGTAACTGGAATTGGCGAGAGAACCTGTAAGTCTACATTTTCTTTTTCCATATCTAGAATCCGCTTCTCGGGACTCCAAACCTGGTCTGTCACTTCACGAAATACCTTGCCTGCAACCATAATATTGGCGCCGCATGAGCAAGTTGGCTGAAGAATTGGCCATTTATCATTTTGGTATTTTGTCGTAAAGTCCGGAAAATTTTCAGGAATGATATGTGTGTGAAAATCTACTCGCATTTCCATTCACTCGCTTCTTCTGGCATAACATGACCACAATTCTTACAGGTCCGAAGCTCTACACTACTGTTAAATCCATTAATTGCCTCTTTTACCTGTACTTCAATATTTGACAATTGGACAGTAACACGGTGCATCTCAGAATCACATTTATCACAGAACCAAACAAAATCCTCTAATTCGCCGTCTGCTCTATCACGCTCAATTACAATTCCGATTGTATCAGCGATACGATGCGGAGAGTGGGGTACATTTGGAGGTAAATGGAATACCTCTCCTTCCTTTACAGTAATTACTTCTCTTTTACCCTCTGCATTGATAATTTCAACATAACAATCACCTTTTAATTGATAAAAAATCTCTTCTGATGGATCAACGTGGAAATCACGTCGTTTGTTAGGACCGCCAAGGATCATAAACATAAGCTCCGAATCTTTCCAAATGACTTTATTATTAACCGGCGGCTTTAATTGTTCCTTATGTTCTTCGATAAATCCCCATAAGTTTATTGGTTTTAATGAATTTGTCATGAATATCTGTCCCCTCTCGATTTTTATGGACCCTAGTTATAACTTAATAAAAATTTAGTCTGTTAAATGACGGTCTCTAATTTTCCCTCTGATGATTTTAATGATTCTTGCATGAAAACTACTTCTTTTGCTAAGTCTGTAATTCTGTTTAATACTTCCTGATCGATGATTTCATTATCTTTATTGAAATGATCGTTATTAACGTACACATAGCCTGGCGCTACGAATGCCCTGAAAAATCCTGCAATTGGTTTCAATTGGTTTTCAATGACCAGGTAGTGTTGGTAAGTACCACCGGTAGCGACAAATCCCATTACTTTATTACGAATATCCTTGGGATTGATTAAATCAAATAAATTCTTAAGTGGTCCTGATAATGAGCCTTGAAAAATTGGTGTTCCGATAATATAAAAATCAGCAGATTGAATGATATCAAGAACTTTTTTTGTATCACCTGTGTAAGCAGCAGGATTCCGGCCATCACAAAACTGGACATCATATTCTCTTAAATCCAACAATTCAATTTCCACATTTGGATGGTGTTTCTTTACTTCTTCAAGGACCTTTTGGACAACAGCACTCGTCTTTACTCCAATAATGGTGCCTGAAATACCCAGTAGTTTCATAGTTTTTATTTCCCCTTTTGTTCCTAATAAGTAACCCTCAGCTCAATGACCACCCTAATAAAGCGTAAGACTGTTGATAATCTCCCTCTGAAAGTAACTGGCGAATTCTCGTTGATGAAATACGTTCTCCGCCAGTACAATAAACAGGTAGTGTCACATTGATCTGAAAGTATTTTTTTAATAGTTCTACATCACCTTTTCTACTTTTTCCAAAACGAAAATCTGAACCAATAGATACTTCTACCGGGTTTAGTTTCGATAATTCACTGATAAAATCTTCAGGTGGCCGCGTTGCATACCATTCATCAAAACTAGCAACAATCACATAATCTACACCTAATTTATAGATCCTGCTTACCTTTTCTTGAATGGGTGTCAAGATTTGGGCACCTTTAAAAAAATGTCGAGGAGGCGGGTCGAACGTATATACTACGCTTGGAACCTGATGAAAAAGACTCTTTTCCACAGCCTGCCTAATGACGGCTTGGTGTCCTTTGTGTACTCCATCAAATGCACCAATAGCAATAACAGAACCTTTAAGTGTCAGAACACCATCTTTTATCGTTTGCATCGATCACACCTCCTCGAGATCGTGTAATAGTTTTAAAAGCTTGGAACCTCTTTTTTTCGATCAAAAATCTCCAGCGCTTCTTCAACTAACTCAAATGAGTTAGTCCTTTTGTGGTTATTATAGAAAATGGCTCTCTTGCGGATTGGATCTCCTGTGTAATAACGTTCGTATTGAAGGATCCTTTGCCCAAATGCCTCACCGCATAAATCCCATGCCAGCTTAAAGAGATGAACCCGCTCTTCTGCAGTTACTCCTTCTCTTCCCACGTAATATCGATCTAAATCTTCTCGTAGATCTGGATTTTCAAAATCGGCATCCGTTGGTGACATTAATAGCCCTCCAGCACCGATGATTTGCATGACTTCAATGGCACGTGGATACATTTTCGGCAGCAATCCTCGAATGGTTTCAAGAGGTGCATAGGCTGGCATTACTTCACCAGTCTCTGTAACTTCGTATTCATACTCAGCGATTCGGAGCAAAGCCCTTATAGATTCTACTGATTGAATTAATTCACCTAAATCGTTTTGAACATTTAGATAACAATCAACACCAATGGAGTCTGCTAATTTACAAGCCACTTCGGTAGCAAATTGCAGCTTTATTAAACCTCTTACTCCTGATTGATGTGCGGGCTGGATCCCAATTCCTGTTTTTGGATACAGTAGATTTGCTGCCTCGACATTGTTATAAAGGAAAACACGATCCCATGGTACTAGTACATCATTAAATACCAAGACGGCATCCATTTCTTCAAATCTTGATGCTAATGGGTGATCATAAATAGAACGCTTTCCATCCTGCATAGCTTCACGGCATAAAATACGAAGCCCTGGCGTATCAAGCGGCAATGCAAAAGCAAGAGCGTAACGTTCATCTCCCGGTTTAAATCCAGGGAAAGAATAAACAATTACTTCATCGGTAATTGGTGCAAGGGTTGCCAGCATTTTAGCCCCTCTTACAATCAAGCCATCTGGCGTTTCTTTCACAGCACCTAAATGTGTAAACATATCCTGTTGTTCATGTGATGACTTACTGCGGTCATTTTGTGGATTAATAATCGCATGTGTTAAAAATAGGTCATTGTCGCGAACATGCTTATAATAGGCTTGAATGTTTTTTCCCCATTCAGGATTGTATTTGTCCAAGAACTTGGAATTACTAGCCATTGAAGTTACCACTACATTTAGAAAATCGGGAGTTCTTCCCATTAAACCAAAGGTAGCCTTAGCAAAAACCTCAAACGTTTTTCTTCGAGCTTCTAGATCTTGATAGCTTTTTGGTACGATGAATGCATTCGAAATTCTTTCACCGGTTTCTTCACAAATATGAGTAATCTCTCCTTGATACTCAGGGTCATACTGCAAATCATACAGCTTTGCCATCTCCAAAATTGGTTGATGAAAAACAGGTTCATCAAAAATATTTGTTACTCTTTTCCCCGATAACCAAACTTCTGAATTACGTGATTTTAATGCCTCGATATACTGTGCTCCTGTACGAATTCCCATTTGCAACCTCCTCATCTTTCATAGTGTCATTATAAAACTGAATTTTCTGAGTCATTGTAGTCTGGTTAACATATTTTCGAAAAAGTTAAATTACTTTTTTAAAAAAAATAAAAGCCGCACTCTTCTTTTGAATGGAAGAGAGCGGCTTTTAACATTACAAATTATATATTTCCTTTTTTAGGGATAAACAAGATTGTAATGGAAGCTAAGACTCCTGCAACAGCAAAGAGATAAAAATTAAGGGAGAAGTCAAAATTTGAGCTCATAAAGAAACCTATTAGAATTGGTCCTGAAATAGCTCCAATACGACCAAATCCAAGTGCCCATCCGAGTGCAGTTGCTCGATTGTCTGCTTCAAAATATTTGGAAATGTAGGCATTTAGAATAAGTGTAGTTCCGATTGTTCCAAAACCAGCAATCCCCACTAATCCATACACAACGAACATCGATGATTTTATGCTTAAAAGTGCGATTGATATTCCCGCTAAGAAATAAGAAAGGCTAATAATTTTTCTAGAGCCCCACCGGTCTGCAGCTGTTCCTGCTACTAGAGCACCAATCGCCGCAGATAGGTTTAACATCAGTAAAAATCCTAAACTAGGTCCAAGCGGGTATCCTGCCTCACGCATCATTTTAGGCAGCCATGTACTTAATCCATAAATCATTAGCAGCCCTAGAAAGAAAGTAACCCAAAAAAACATGGTTGCCCGAATATTTGTCCGTGAGAATAGACTCGCAATAGCTGCAAATTTATTGGATTTTCCATTGGTCTCATCCTTCATACTGCTTTGGATAAAATCATTAGGAAGTTGATATTTTTTTGCTATACTTTCAGCCTTATCAAACTTTTTCTTAGCAATTAGAAAGCTAATTGACTCGGGAAGAAATTTAACAATAAATGGAATAACTAAAAGTGGAATGACACCAATCCAAAACATTAATCTCCATCCATAATCCTCTAAAAAAAACATGGAAAATAAAGCGCCAAGGACTCCTCCAATTGGATAACCCGTATACATAATAGCGTACATTTTTGATCGGTGCTGGACAGGAGAATACTCGATTGTTAAAGCAGATGCTGTAGGAATTACTCCACCAAGTCCAAGACCGCCAATAAAGCGAAAGATCCCAAACATTTCAGGTGACGTTGAAAGTGCAACGAGACACATTGAAACAGAAAATACGGTAACGCAAAAAATTAATGTCAATTTACGGCCAATCATATCGGTAACTGTTCCAACACAGATAGCACCGATCAGCATACCCATTAATGCATAGCTTCCTATTGCACCTGCTTGAGCTGGAGTCATACTCCAATCTTTATATTCCATTAA
>JAPSKD010000284.1 GCA_031177865.1 Bacillus sp. (in: firmicutes)
TCGCTGTAGCTTTTTTATTGATTACCAAGACCATTACAGTAACATCTGCCATAAAGTCTATTAATTGGAGTATGATCATTTTAATGGGAAGTGCCATCGGGATAGGCCATGCCGTTGAACTTACTGGATTAGCAAAAACAATTGCACACCTATTGATCAAAGCCCAGAACAGCCTAGGAATCATTGGTATATTAATCCTCTTCTATTTCATTACATTAATACTAACAGAAATTCTAAATAACCTCGCAACTGCCGCCTTAATGTTCCCAATCGGATTTTCTATTGCCTCACAGCTTGCGCTCGATCCCATGATGTTTGCTATGATTACCGCCATCGCTGCTTCTTGCAGTTTTTTAACTCCGATTGGCTACCAGACCAATTTGCTGGTTTATGGACCAGGCGGGTACAAATTCACCGATTATTTCAAGGTTGGATTTCCCCTAAGCATTATTTGCATGTTCATTACTATATCTTTAGCAGCTCTAAAATGGCTTTAAAAATGGAAAGGAGAATCACTAAAGTGAAGAACCAGGAAGACCGAAACATTATTTGGCATAACTCCGCTATTACGAAAGAAGACAGGCAAAATATGCACGGACATAAAAGCTTCATGGTTTGGTTTACAGGACTATCAGGTTCTGGCAAATCCACCGTTGCCAATGCCCTCCAATATGAGCTTTATAAAAAAGGAATGAGTGTATATTTATTGGATGGTGACAATCTTCGGCATGGCATTAATAAGAACCTGGGTTATACTGAAAGTGACCGGAAGGAAAATATTAGAAGAACTGCAGAAGTGGGAAAACTTTTTGTAGATGCAGGGATTGTTGTATTTGCTGCCCTAATTTCACCTTTTGAAGATGATCGACAGAATGCGAGGAATATAGTTGGCGACGCTGAATTTGTCGAGGTCTATGTAAAATGCCCGATTCAAGAGTGTGAAAGCCGCGATCCAAAAGGTCTTTATAAAAAGGCAAGGAAAGGTGAAATTAAACAATTTACAGGTATCGATCAGCCATATGAAGAACCAGTCAATCCTGAAATCACCATTGATACAAGCAAGTTAACTGTTAATGAGGCGGTGGCTGCCCTTGTTGCTTATCTCGATAAAAATCTTCTTTTAAAAAGGAGTGAAGAAAGATGACAATAAGCATTCCACACGGAGGGAAACTAGTTAACCGGATCAATTTAAATTACGATCTTACTAATATTGAAGCAGAAGTGGATATAGACGCCACAGCCCTTTCCGATCTTGAATTGATTGCTAACGGGGCATATAGTCCCCTAACCGGTTTTCTTGGAGAAAAAGATTATGAATCAGTCCTTCAATATATGCGGTTATCAAGTGGAATCGTCTGGAGTATTCCTATTACTCTTCCGGTCCCTCATGAATCAGCAGACCTTCTAAAAGTTGGTGAAAAGGTAAAACTGAAACATAATGGAAACGTCTATGGGATATTGGAGCTTGAACAGAAATATGTTCCAGATAAAATGCTCGAAGCACTTCAAGTTTATCAGACGATTGAAATTGCCCATCCAGGAGTAAAGAAATTATTAGAACGTCCAAAAGCATATTTGGCAGGGCCAATTCTATTAACAAAGATTCCTCCAAAAAGCCAAGAATTTTCCCAATATTACAAATCACCGGTTGAAACCCGAAAGCAATTTAAAGAAAGTAATTGGGAAACGGTTGTAGGCTTCCAAACAAGAAATCCTGTCCACCGGGCTCATGAATATATACAAAAAACGGCCCTTGAAACAGTGGACGGTTTATTCTTAAATCCTTTAGTAGGTGAAACAAAATCAGATGACATACCCGCCAATATTCGTATGGAAAGCTATGAAACTTTAATATCAAGCTATTATCCAAGAGAAAGAGTATTTCTAGCCGTTTTCCCCGCTGCTATGAGATATGCAGGACCAAAGGAAGCCATTTTTCATGCGCTCGTCCGAAAAAACTATGGATGCACCCATTTCATTGTTGGACGGGATCATGCAGGAGTTGGAGAATATTATGGCACCTATGATGCACAAAAAATATTTACGCAATTTAATGCAGGTGAGATTGGAATTACTATCTTGCCATTTGAGCACAGCTTTTATTGTACAAAATGCGAGAATATGGCTTCAAGCAAAACCTGCCCCCATAGGGATGAAGACCATTTGAATCTCTCAGGTACAAAGGTAAGGGAAATGCTGCGGAAAGGGGTCACCCCTCCTCCTCAATTTACTCGTCCGGAAGTGGCTGACATTTTAATAAAAGGTTTAAAACAACCATAAAAGGAGCTGTTCTAATCTGAACAGCTCCTTTTTTATGGCTTAAAACCAAACTCTCCTATTGAATGCTTTTCAGTATGATAGTCAGATCCGCCTGTTATTATTTTATTATATTTTTCGGCAATTAATTTATAACGGGTGGAATCTATCAAAGAATGTTTCCGGTGCCACACTTCGATCCCATTCATTGGAAGCTTTAATAGCTCCTCAACAATCTTGTCATCACCGATAAGCACTGGATGGGCCAGAACGGCCACACCTCCAGATTGCTGGATTAGCCTTATCCCCTCATCAGGTGATAGTTCCATTTTATCCACAGCACATGGTTTCCCATTAGCCAAATAAAGATCAAATACCTCCTGGATATTTTGGGCATACCCTTTTTCCACTACTGCTTTAGCTATGTGGGACGTGCAATTACATCACCTACAATATGTTGTTTGATATCTTCTTCGGCGATGTTCATTCCTAATTCGCAAAATTTGTTCATTATTAGTTTCGCACGTTTTTCACGGTGCTCGCGTATTTTTTGGAGAGTTTCATTCATGAGTTTGGCTTCTTTTATCCCGTATCCTAAAATATCGATATTTGTGCCTTTGTGTTTAGTGCTTATTTCGATTCCCGGAATGACTTTTACTCCATATCTTTTTCCTGCTTCTTCCGCCTCCCTAATCCCCCGCAATGTATCATGGTCAGTGATGGCAATTGTTGTGATCCCTTTGGACATAGCTAGTTCCACTATTTCAGTTGGTGTAAGTACCCCGTCGGATGCCGTGGTATGCAAGTGAAGGTCAAAATGTCCATTTTCAACTATTTTCGCGATATCCATAAGTTTGTCTCCTCTCAATCCTGTAATAATTCCTCCACAATAGCCATTACGCCTTGTTCAAGTTGTTTTATTAAAGAATCACTATTTTCTTTGGATGTGCCCTTTACAGAAAAATAAAACTTCACTTTAGGCTCAGTGCCTGATGGACGGATGGTAAACCAGGAGTCATCATCAAGGAAGAATTTTATAACATTTGATTTTGGAAGAAAAATATTCTCTTCTTGTCCAGTCAGAGAATCAAGTCGCTTACTAGATTTATAGTCTTCAATGTAGATAACCTTAACACCTGCTATTTCTTCAGGAGGATTTTTTCTGAAGAAATTAAGAATATGCTCAATTTTTTCAGTGCCCTCTTTTCCTTTTAATGTTAATGAATTTAGAGATTCCCGGTAGAATCCGTATTGGTTATATATGTCGTATAAAGCGTCAATCAATGTTTTGCCTTTTGATTTATAAAAGGCAGCTACTTCAGCAGCAAAAACGGCAGCTTGTACAGCATCTTTATCTCGAACAAAATCACCAATTAAATATCCATAGCTTTCTTCGTAACCGAATTGAAATGAGTATTTATCATTTTCTTCAAATTCCTTGACCTTTTCGCCGATAAATTTAAACCCAGTCAGTGTATCTATTGTTGTAATGCCATAATCATCTGCAATGGCCCTCCCCATATCAGTTGTTACGATTGTTTTAATAACTGCACCATTCTTAGGAAGGATTCCTAACTTGTCTTTTTGAAATAATAAATAATGGAGCATAATAGCCCCAAGCTGATTCCCTGTTAATATCTCATAATTTCCTTGTTCATTTTTTGCAGCTACTCCCAGCCTGTCTGCATCTGGATCCGCTGCCATTAAAATATCTGCATTTAGGTTATTGCCATACTGGATCGCCATCTCGAAAGCAGCACGTTCTTCCGGGTTGGGAGAAGTCAGGGTTCTGAATTCTGAATCAGGCTCTTCCTGCTCTTTTACCATAGTTATTTCGCTGAATCCAAAAGCTTGCAGGCCTTTGTAAACCAGTTCACGTGCTGTACCATGCAGGGGTGAGAAAACAATCTTTAGATCCTTGCATGTATCTGGAATCTGACTTACTAACTGTATAGACTTAAGTTTTTCCAGATAAGCATTATCGATCTCTTCACCTATCAGAGTTAAGAGATTGCTATTTTGTAATTCATTTTGATTCATTACCTGAATGGATAGCTCATTTTCAATTTTATTGATAAAACCTGTGATTTCTGCTGCTGCAGAAGGGATAATCTGTCCCCCATCTTCACCATATACTTTAAAACCGTTATATTCCGGCGGATTATGGCTTGCTGTAATGACTACCCCTGCTCCTGCATTTAGATAACGTACTGCGAAAGACAATTCCGGGGTGGGTCTTAGTTCATTGAAAAGATAGACATGTATCCCTTCCCTGCCAACTGTTTTAGCAACCTCCATGGCAAACTCTGCTGATTTCCTGCGGCAATCATATGCTATAACAATTCCGCGTTTCTTCGCAGTTTCCCCTTTTTGTGAAATGTAATCAGCAAGACCTTTTGCTGCCTTGCGGACAGTGTATATATTCATGCGGTTTGTACCCGGTCCCAATTCTCCCCGGATCCCGCCTGTCCCAAATTCTAAATCCTTATAGAAGCAGTCCTCTAATATATGCTGGTTCATATTCAAAAGTACATTCTTTAACTCTTGCTCTAAATTTTGATGGGAAAGCCATTTTTCAGCCTTTGATTTCCATATCACGATACGTTCTCCTCTCTTATATAATCACCTTATTATTATATGAAGGAATTCTTAGAATGGCTGTCCCATGGCCTACCTGAAGAGGATAGAAAATGCTCAGCTTCACATCCTGCAGCTTACACTCCAATTAAAAGCAAAAACATCCTTCTCGACAAGGACCGTGCCCTTTCTTTCCTCACACATTTCCACTGCTTTATCAATGCTTCTATGACTGATCACTGAAAGGGTAATTAAAGCACCGGCAATAATGAATAGGTATTTCCTCATATTTTTCCTCCTGCCCAATGTATTTTCAAAATACAGACATAATGTCTGTTATAATGAAACTATAAGGCAAATTCTGCAAATTTTCTAACCGTATTTAAATCCATTGATTGACGAGGCGATTCCTTTGATCCTTTTCTTTAAGATTGTGGTTTGGATAATTGTCGCTTGTCTAGGGTTTTATGTTTTTTCTGTATGGAAATGGGAAAAGAAGGTTAAGGATAGAATATTTGCAATCCGGAAAACTTGGTATATCATTTATATACTGGGAGCAGTTATTTATTGGACGAAAGAGCCGGCATCCATTTTTAATGATTGGCTGAATTATCTTATTGTCGCGATAATTTTCGCACTTGTTGATGCATTTGTTTTCCTGGGCTCCTACCTGAAAAGAGTCGGGAATAATGAACTGGCTACCGATACGAGAGAATTGCTTGAAGAAAATAACGAACTTTTGAACTCGCAAATGAATAAGTTGAAGTCTTTCCAATATCTATTGAAAAATGAACCGATCGACGTTTATTATGGAGATAAGGAAGCCTATATTGCGGGCGTTGAAAAGCTTATGGCCGATTACGCGGAAAAAGTGGATATGAAAGCTTCTTTGTGCAAATACACCACTCAGGAAGAAAAAGATTATTTGCTTGAGCACTATCCTGATAAAGCATTAATTCACAGCCGTCTGGACCGGAAAGAAGTATATTATGATGCCGAGGAAAAATTGGCATTAATTCCTTTTTCTATTCTTGAAGACTTTTATGTTATTAAATTGACCTCCGATGATTTTGTCACCGAATTCGACTACTTATTATTCACTTCACTCATATCAATATACGACCTAATGCTCCCTGCTGAACAGGAGGACGAAGACCATGAAGGAACCAGCGGATAAAGAAAAACACAAATTGAGTACAAAGAACAACATGAAAATCATTAAAAAGAAGTCTAGGATCAGACTTCCTGACTTTGAAGTCAGCCCGCATACCGAACGGATTATAAAAGAGAATAAAAGATTGATAAGTGTTTATACAAAAAGCAAAGCATGAGCATACTATATGGCGTGGAGGAATTTTCCTTCCACGCCTTTATTCATGTTCACTCATCAAGGACATATAATTAATTAACACATCCTATATAAAGGGCTGATCGAAATGAAAAAGCTGACTAAAAAAGTTAAAAATATAGACTTCCCCACCTTTTCTTTATCCCCTTACACGAAAAATCTTTCCAAAAAAACGGAAGCTGCGATTGAGAATTTAAACAAAGGGAAAAATTTGCCTAAAAATAATGCATAAAAAAAACCGCCTTGCAAAGAAGACATTATTTTATAAAAAGCTTCACTTTTTTCAATGCATCTTTTGTAGTCGGATATCGGAATGGCAAATCGAATTTGGTGGTTTGCTTCAGTATGCTTTTTTCATG
>JAPSKD010000285.1 GCA_031177865.1 Bacillus sp. (in: firmicutes)
TATGATACAGACATTCACTAACTCCTCCAGAAAACATAATGCTATCAATCTCTTCCTGCCAATTCGGTGCGTGACCTAAAAGTAATGGCTTATCCGAATCTAGCAATCCTCTGGTTAACATCCTAGCAATAACCGATGCCATGTAGTCTGTAAGACCTTTTATGATCGAATCTGATCTCTGACCGCCTTCTCTTACTTGCAGACGCCATTGCTGGAACAATTCTTTTACCGGTGGTGAAATACTATTAATCTGTGAGCCTGTAAATTCAATCAGCCTGCCGCCAATATGTAATGTGCAGGTCCCGAGCAGTTTCCCAGACTTATAAACGGCAGTATTAGCGGTTCCACCGCCGATATCAATATTGGCAATCACTTTCCCTGTCTTTTTCGAATATTCGTAGGCTCCTGAACCTTTGGCCGCAATAATCCCTTCTAGGTCAGGGCCGGCCGTCGCAACCAGAAAATCACCTGCATGATCCGATAAATGGTGAATCATCTCCTGTGCATTTTGTTTTGTGGCCGTTTCCCCTGTTATAATTACCGCCCCTGTTTTGATGTCTTGAGGCTTGATCCCAGCCTTTTCATATTCTGTCTGTACAAGGGATTCTACCTTTTTAATATCAATAGACGATGACGACAATAATGGCGTTCGATAGATCGGGCTGCGATAAAGTACATCTTTGTTAATAATCTCAATTCGCGGCATGTGCATTCCGCCCGCCATATTCATGAGAGAAAATTTGCTAATCACAATTTTTGTGGTACTTGTACCAATATCGATGCCAGCACTGATAATTTCCTCATGTTGAGGCTCATATCGCTTAATAGAATCACCTTCTTTTTAGAAAAGCGGAAGCGCCTTTTTCTTAAAACAAAATAGGCGCCTTATACAATCCATCAATGGTTGATAGATTTGTATAAGGCGCCTTTGCCTTGTATATTCACTTGTTTATACTAGTATTTTAGTCTATTGTTTCATTCTTGTAAAGGGTTTCAAACGAAAATGACTACTTCTTCCGAAATCATTTTCACGTACTCTTTCATTTCCTCTATTGAGTTACATTTAACTAGGTTTCTAATTTCCTCCAAACCCTGTCCAGTTATGGCAGAGGATATAACGATTGGACCTTTTGGAATCACTCTTTTTAATTGAATTATGGCTTCCTTTATATCGGCCCTCTCTGAATCACATTTCGTAACAACTCCGATTGGTAACTTGGTTATACTAGTGCTGAATCCTGGAGGAAATATCGTTTTTCGTTTTGTTGCATCCTGCATATATAAAACGTGAGTCACTTCCAATGCTGTTGCCATAATATTTTTGTAAAAAAAGGGATTTTCTGTGTACTCACCCGGCGTATCAACAATCCAGTCACGATAGACTAGTGCTTGGGTCTTGACCGCTTGAAACTCGCGTCCAAGGAGAGCGTTCGTCAAGGTCGATTTACCCGCGCCAATGGAGCCAATTAGCATCGCCCGATTTTTTTTCGTCATTGCTCTTAACTCCCATCATGATTTGGTGATCTCTGCAGGTGTATAACGTAAAACATCAGATAAGAAACGGTTAATTTCTTCCATTGCCATTTGTACGGATGAGACACTTCCTACGATGACAAGACTTCCTGTAAAACGATCTAAAAAGCCAATTTGCACATCCGCTGCTTTCGTTGCTAAATCACCCGCGATAATAACCGTTTCACTTGGTGTCAGGGTTAATATTCCCATGGCCCCACCTTCTTGAATTCCCAGCTTTTCAAACATATCGGGGTCAGGGTTGGCAATCACATGACTTAAGGTTACCTGCTTACCCGGTACAAACTCTTGTATAAATCGCTTTTTTTCTTCGCTCATTTGGATTACACTACTTTCTGTTCTTTTTCGCGTGCTGGTAAATATTCATCCTTACCAATAATACCTGCTTCTCGGTCCTTTTTCTCTAACTCAAGTGCTTTTGGAACGGATAGCCAGTAGGCAAGGCCAATACCAATTACACCGGCAGAGATTTTACCAATGATAATCGGCAAAATTAACGTTGGCTGGAAGTTCGCCGTGAAAGATAAATGGTCGCCTAATAGAAATGCAGCACAAACGGCAAAAGAAATATTGATGACTTTATCTTTCGGCGGCATTGTGCTTACGAGTTTAAACATCGCAAGGATATTCGCAATCGTCGCAACAAGCCCGGCACTGCCCTCTTTACTTAAACCAAGTTTGCGCCCAAGTGCTTCCAACGGTCCGCCGGCATATTTCTGCAATAAATAAACCATTGGGAAGGCACCTGCAAGCATGATTCCAATATAGCCAGCTGTTTCTAATGCCCGGAATTGGTCTTCTTGGTCCGCCATGATTGGGTGGAAGCCCCAGCTGCCAAATACAGTTGAGAAAAGGCCCGTAAAAATTTCAACGATTGAGAAAACAAGAACAAGCTTTATCCCTGCATCTAGTATTCTTCCAAACCACATGAAGGCATTAATCATTAAATCTGGAAGGAAATATAACCCTAGAGCAATGACAACAACGAATAATAATAGCGGGCTTAAATTTAACAAGATTTGTCCATACCCTAAGGCAAATTGGTATTTCGCTTCTCCCGAAGTCGAAATGAAATCTCTCACTTTTGAACTCGAAAGGGCAATAATTGTACTAGATATAAGCGCACCGATCGGAATAGTTAATACCCCTGCCATTACACCAAGAGCCATATATTTATGGTCCCGCTTATCAAGCATTGCCAGTCCCATCGGAATCGAGAAAACGATCGTCGCACCAGCCATAAAGCCAACGATCATCGCCATGATCCATCCTTCTTGCGTTTCTTTTAACACTTCAGCTAATTGATATCCACCCATGTCAGTGGCTAAAATGGCTGTGGCAGCAATTGCTGGATCTGCACCAATGGCAGCAAAAAAAGGTCCGCAAACTTTGTCAATAAACCATGATAGATATGGAATTGAAGCCATGATTCCCGCCGCTGGTACGAAAATATGACCAACCGCATGCAACCCTTCCATAAATTGTTTACCTAATCCGTCATCGCTATTACGGATCGCCGCAACAGCCCCCATCACTGCGCAAGTCATGATTATGTAGATTACTATTTTCCCTACCATCTCCATATTAAACCCCTCCTTATACGTAAAAAAATATATATGAAACGGAAAATGCGGCCATCTTTCCAGCAATAGACCACTGAATTCCTCTACCCCTTTGTTAAAAAAGACAAAAAGGTGCCGTACGGTTTCTAAAATCAAAACCGCAGAGCACCCTTGCCCGGTCTGTTCACTTGTAAAAGATTTTAAGCATTATATTTTACAATAATATGCTTCGCCACATTTTCCAGTGTAACCTGTTTGTTCATACTAATTTTTTGCATTTTTCGATAGGCCGCATCTTCTGACAGATTATATTTCTGCATAAGAATTCCTTTTGCCTTTTCGATCCTTTTCCTTTCAAGCAGCTGCCTATTCATGTTTTCCACTTGTTCCCGATAAAGTTGCGCATTTTCTGCTTGTTTTAAGGCAATTTCTACTGCTGGAATAAGATTCGCTTCGGTAATCGGTTTTACTAAATACCCCATAATATTTTCCTGCTTGGCTTTATCAATATACTCTCGCTGGCTGTACGCCGTTAGGATCAGAATTGGGGTATTCATTTTTTTAGCAATGATTTCGCTAGCCTTCAATCCATTTAATTTTGGCATTTTAATATCCATTATGATTAAGTCAGGTTTTAATGAAAAGGCAAGTTCTACCGCTTTTTCTCCATCACCGGCTTGAGCAATAACCTCATATCCAGCATCCTTGAGCATCATTGAAACATCTAGGCGCACAATGGATTCATCCTCCACTACGATAATTCGCTTTTTCATGCTAAAATCATCTCCCTTTCTACAGGGAATGTGATGGAGGCCAACGTTCCTTTTTCGGTTTGTATGATTGAAAAATGACCAGCTAAATCATGCTCAACCATCATTCTAACAATATCTAATCCTAATGAAGGTTTTGAATTGGGTGAATATCCTATCCCGTTGTCCTTCACTTGAACCTCAATATCCTTGCCATTCTGCTGGAACAAGATTTCAATTTGGCCCTCTGTCATGGTTTTAAAGGCATGTTTTACACAATTTTGGATTAATTCATTTACCACCAAGGCAACAGAAACCGCTATATTGGATTTAATTTGCAGGTGCTGCCCTGTATAGGAAATAGTAATCCTTTTATTCTCATGCTCTGATTCCCAAACCAGCATATTTCCGATTTTCTCAAGCAACTGATGGATATCAACATCATCCACGCTTGAATTGGACAAGATGATTTCATACACCGACGCAATACTTGTAATACGATTTAAACTTTCGACAAAGTGGACTTTGCTTTCCTCTGGCAGTCCTCTTCTCATTTGAAGCCGTAATAAACTGGCCACTGTTTGCAAATTGTTTTTCACACGGTGATGAATTTCACGAATGGCTACTGATTTGACAATCAATTCTCTTTCTTTTTCTCTTAGTTCCGTAATGTTTTTGAAGACTACTAACGTCCCGTTTGCTTTTTCAAATTGCCCCAACTTAATTTTTTTCACTTGAAAAATCTTATTTAACATTTTCACTTCTTGAATCAAGAGCTCTTCTGGTTCTTTAAGGATTCCTTCTATTTTGGGAAAATAGGAAACTATACGCTTTCCAATTGAACTTTCATTTTCACCTATTTCCTGAATGAGGTTAATAGCTGAAGGATTACAATAAAGTATTTTCCCTTCTTGATCAATAAAGAAGAGAGATTCTTCAATCATCTCAGGAATGATTGGCTGATTCTTAGTCATCCCGATGAGAATTTCACTTAAGGTTTCCGTCGCCTCTGACAACGCTTCCATTTTTCGCTGATGTTGAAGCTGTTTACTGATATCCTTTTCCATAATAAGCGCACCAATTACTCGATCATTAGGGGCTTTAATTGGGATCACACTTTGATCCACCGTTTTTCCCTCTTGGGTTAAAGCCCAGTTTTGAAACATTGGTTTCCCTGTCCGAAGTGTATAAAATACAGACGGTTCAAATGCTTCATAAGCAAATTTACCGACTACTGGATTTTTATAAACGGGTTTCGCCGTTGTCGGTGCAGCTTCTGCGACCACAATCGCATGCTTCCCCTCTTTTGTCAGACAATCAACAAAAATATTTGCTTTATTTAAGTCAGCGATTAATGGTAAATTACCGACTAACTCTTGGATGATTTGAACCTCTTCCTTCGAAAGATTCGTATGAAGGGAGCATAATTCTTCCACCATGATGTTTTTCATATGTCTAATCTCCTATTATAATGAGAAGAATATATGAAAACATTATAGAGTTTATTTGCGTTTTTTGTCAATATTGCGAAAATAAACAAAATTCCTTTGGTTCGTTGTCTATTATTTTGATTGTGATAATTTAACGCCGCTCACTTTTTTTTAATACATCTTGAATTAAATCCGCTAAATAAGCCCCCGCTTCAACGGGAGGAATCCCGCCATCATGGATGTTTGAGATTACTGTCCTGTCCGCTTCTACCGCATTTTTATTTAGACGATAGATTAAATAGGCGCTACTACTTTTATAAATAGCTAATCCCGGACGCTCGCCAATCAGCGAAATAACGACATCACAATTTACAATCGCTGCCACTTCATCTGGAATCCACACCCGGCTTTTATTGATAAAAACTGGATCCCCTATGGAAATATTTTTCACCTTTAGACCTTGAATCAGCGATTTCTTTTAAGGTGATTTCACTTAATACCACCTTTGCTGCCATCCGTTCTAAATTGAAAGATGCCGCTATTCCTTCCATCTTATCGCCAGATTTCTCCTCACTAGCCTCGCTTAAATGTCTCTGATGGATCGAAGTGATATAGTTGATTTTTAATCGTACATTTATACATTTTTTTCCTCCTCAATCTAAACCATTTTTATTCCAAAAATTAATAGTTAACGTTTGCAAAAACCTGTAAAATCAAAAAGACGCCATAACAGTAAAAGCCATAGTCTGGCTATTTACTATTAAGGCGTCTTCACCTAGTATTTTCACTTATGGATAAGTATAACAAAGAAGTAATGGAAATGGAACTTATTTTACGTTCATTGCTGCTATTGGTCTAAAGAGATGTAATCTCACTTTTGTTAAGGCAAACATCCATCAAATCCCCACCTTGTCACATAGCTCCGCCTGCCCAGGTGTTTATTTTATTTCTTTATTCAAGACTCTCATTCTCTTTATAGACCAGATTAAAAACAGCCTTATATTTCATAATCGACACTTAATGTTCATGAATTTCACCTATTCTACAAAATTGGGCGAAGTTATTTTTCTTATAATAGTATTAATGAGGTTATTAAATTGAGGGGTGTGTTCAAGTGGGAAAATTATTATATATTACAGCAAATCCTAAAGGACTAGAGAAATCAAAAGGTCTGAAAATCGGTGAGGCATTTATCAATACGATTAAAGAAGAATCCCCTGAAACGGAAATTAAAACAATCGA
>JAPSKD010000286.1 GCA_031177865.1 Bacillus sp. (in: firmicutes)
CAGATACTGCTCCAGCTTTCGGTCTTCTTTCCGGATCGGGTCAGCAACTATTTACGTTAGAAACGCAAATCCCCCCTCGGGGGGAATTGCTTGAAATGAGTTTACACAGAAAACTTGACAGACCCTAAAAATATGGTTTGTCATTATAAGTTTTTTCTCCTGTAGGTGTCCGACTCCCCTCGCCTCCATACATAAAACCCGCTCATTGAGCGGGTTTTCGCATTTCCCCGAATGTAGTCCGAATGTTCCGAGTTTAAGCCCCTATATTATTGGGAAATTCCGTAATTCGTTGGACTACAGGCAGTTCACTTAACAGTTGTTTAAAAATTATATCATAATCTTAAAATAGGGGATTCCCGTACAAACTGCTTGAAATGAGTTGGTATCAGAACCGGTAATATAACGCTAGATTGAGTTGACCCTTAGAGTAATAAGGATGCAATCATGTCAGCGGCTAAATAATTGGCGGTTTTTTTTCATTCATTGACTATGTCTACAAATGGTTATGTTTGACATGATGGTAACATATATGATACCATAGTGGTATTAAGCGGAGAGTCTGCTTACTTTGCTCTTTATAAATTCGAATATTGGTTAAGAAGGAGTTGGTGATGATGGGTAACCGTCAAATCCAGCAGTTTCCTAACCTGTTTTTTGCTGATGAACCCCTTGATGAGTGGACTCAGAACCCTGAAATCTGCGAAGTTGCCCAACGCAAGATTTTGGAAGCCTTTCGCTACCTGAATGACCATGGTACAAACAAATTGTATCTTGGAAAGAAGATCGAAAACACCAAGCGTGACGGGATCTGGGAACTGAAAATTAAGGGGAGCTCTAAGCGGGAATGGCGCTTTTTGTTTAAGCACATTGGTGGCTCAGAGTATGGAATCGTTCACTTCTTCCTGAAGAAAGACGAAGCCATTAAAAAACAGGATATGAAAACGGCTGCGCGAATCGCTGATAGAGAAGGCTGGTAACAGCCTTTCTCATCACGCTTCGGAACCGAGGTCAACCCTTAACCAAATGCGAAGATAAAGGGGAAGTAAGACAGAAAATTTTATTTAACCCATTTTTGACGAATCTCAAAGCAAAGGAGGATTGAACGACTACTCATGAAACCGGAAAGTAGACCGGAAAGAAGATCTCAGCGATCTAGAAAAGAATTTTATTTGATTCAGCGTTGTTCTTGAATGAACGGGACATTTGTTAGAAAGGAGACGACACCTATGAATAATGACATCAAAGTCCACGATCTCCATGATCTCATCAATGTACCCCGAGAATATTATTCGATCTCCATTCCAAAATCGGAGATCACACATCGCATCAAGGAGGCATTGGGAGAACGTAATCTGTCTGTTAGAAAATTGGCGGACAAAGTGGGAATGAAGCATCCTCAAATCATTCGAGTGACTAGCGGAGAAAATTATAATATTGAGACTCTGCTGAGGATCTTGGATGCTTTAGATCTGGAGATTGTGCTTCAAAAGCGTGAATCAACACCAACAACTTAATTTAATTAAAGAATTCATGGGAGTTTAAATTAAGAGATGTTTATTTAGACCTAAGGTTTCACTCTTGCTTTTTTGTATAGGGAATACTGTGGAGGCGTGAGTAAACTTAGGTAACCAATGTATGACGACGTGATCTCACATTTAATCTAGGTAACCTATTGAGAAAAAAAGAAAGAGCCCCTTGTTGCCGAAAGGGGCTCTTTCAAATGGATACTCTATATTCCAGAAAAGTTTGTGATATCGTACGTTTTACGATCCAACCCCCTAATGTGAACCAATTTTAAAGAAAAATAATTATCCCTTGCATTGATAATACGTGAACTAGATTCAATAAATAGTGGCGAGTTATCTGTGGATCATCCTGGATTAAGTTTTTTGTAACGGTTGAAGAGCTCAAGAAAAGTATCCTAAGCACTGGATGAATCCTTGAACAAAGCAATTTCAACGGCCACAATTGACAGACGTGTTGGTCGATGTCGACATTTTGGCCACGCATATATTGTTGATGGAAGCGATGTAGATGATATCGTTGTGCAATCAATCGACCATAAACATTTCGATGTATGGCGTCAGATTTGATGATTCTTAACAGTGTCATCAATCTTAAAGTTTTTTTATAGAAGTATAAATAAGAACCAGGAAATTCATTGTGAATTTCCTGGTTCTTTTATGTGATTAACATCAACTTATAGAAATATTCCATTACTCAATTCAGTAACGCGAAGAGGCTCAAGATTTTGATATTTAAATATTGAAGCGAGAATTATTTGGTTATCAGAGAAGTCACTCTTTAAAATATCCAGTGTTTCTGTAATGTTTTTTTGATCCATCTCCCGACCACTGGGAGAGTCAAGTACAATCGGAAGCTTAATTCCTAACACTTTTTGTATTTCTAAAATGTAAGCCATTTTGAAAGAGAATACAATTTTGTGCAAGACAGCGCCACTTAAAGATTTTAAATCTCTAGTGAAAATGTAGTCATTGCGAGGATCGATCCAATCTAAAACTTCTAACTTTTTAGCGTATTTCGTTATTGTTCCATGCAAATTATTAATTATCTTGTTATTAACTGTGATCTTCTCATTTATGTTCTTTTTTATTAATTGATTTTCATTTTGTAATTGCGTAATTATTTTTTCAACTCTTGTAGGATTTATGTTTATGGCAGCGATTTGACTATCAATCTTCTCAATTTCAGTTTGAACATTAATAAGGTTTCGGGATTCGATAAGCTGTTGATTTAGTTTAGCTAGTTCCTTCTTTATTGCAGCCAACTTTAATTTTGTCATACTATATTTAGTTTCAATGTACATCTGATTCTCTTCGAAATGGACAAGTGTTCCTTTAGTTACTGGGATACTAGCTCCTGAATTGTCTTTAACCATTAACTTCATCTTTTCAATATAATCAACAAATTGGGAATTGTCTTTTTTTACTTCTTCAAGTGATTTTAAATTTCGTTGTAAATCATGTATTTCAATTTGTAATATTTGAATTTTAGTTTCTAGTTCAGAAGAATAATCTGGAAAGGCTAGGTCATTTGCTAGTTCATTTAAATGTTTCTGGTAATCAAAAATACTTTGAAGTTGGCGATATTTTTTTAATTCTACTTCAATAGCTTGCTGCTTCGCACGTAAATCATTTACATCCCTGTCGGATAAACCTAAGATTAATTCTTCTATATTAAAATGGATACTTCCAATAACAGTTCCCCTATTCAGCAAGGTCCAACCTTTTTCCTGGTCCATATAGATTGCTCCAAGTATATTTCTCAAAACCCATTCATTATTTGTTCCCCATAATATGCTCTGTAATTCATTCTCCTCATAAGGAAGGGTGTATCTAGAGTGCTCTACGTTGTTAATGCTGAGAATTATTTGATTATCTGATCTGTTAGTTTGTAATATGCCGTATTGGTTTTCGAATATACATATTACATTGCATTTCTTAAATTTAATTTTTTTTGTACCGGGAATGTTGTACCCCAGGGAATAAAAAAGGAGGCGTAATAATGTAGATTTCCCCGCACTATTTTTATGACTATGAATTAAGTTGAAATTAGAGCTGAATTCAAACTTTTTTACAATTCCATCATATTCTACAACTAACTCATTAATTTTCATAAGCCTGTCGCCTTCTTTACATAATCAATGGAATAACGGTGTGACAAAACTTGAAAAAGAACAAGTTTTATCACTCCTTCAATAATTTCCGAATCAATACAATCATTATTAATAATTAGAAGATAATTTCGCCAACTAAGATTGATAAATTTTTCAAAAGCTTCTTTATTTTTATAGTGGTTGTTTTTAGAAAATTCACTAAAATCATTTATGACTTTGGTAACAAATTCGAATTGTTCTGATTTTTTATTAATAAAGGAATCAAACTTTCTACGAATTTCATCAATTTGACCATTATCATATTCATTGAAAACCGGATGATCCGAAAATGATGATTTTAAAACAATTAACGGCCAAATCAAGTCTTTTTTAGTTAATGAGACATACCTATTACTTGCATTTTGGAAAAATGAATTTTGCCAATAATCTAGTAGCTCTTGAGCTAGAGCATCAGATATCTGACTTTCAGCAAGAAGACGCCTTACGGCTGCACTTATAATTCTATATCTGGTATCAGAATTGCTTCCATAAAAGGGGAATGTACAAATTTGCAACTTTTTCAAATCGAGATTTTCTACGCTTATATTGTAACTAGATGAAACACTTTTTACATATTTATCGATTGTTTTTTTGTCCGTACTGTCTAGTTCATCATAAGAATAGACAATATAATCATTGCCCCACAAATGAATCGTATTCTTATTATTAAATGGATTAGAAATATTCGATATGTAAATTAATTTATCGTAATTCACCTGGTTTGTTGCATTTATTAAGGTTTTTAGGCTTTCTTTCAATTTTGTTAATGTATTTGCTCCAGAGGCTGGATTTTCTTGGGACTTTGCTTGTACATAAATGTTCCTGTTTTCCTCAAGATGAAGTTCTATATCTTCAACTTTGCCTTCAACTTTTATGGATACAAGATTTTTGATGTTCTTTAGAGCTAACAAAATGGCAGCGTTACTTTGAAAGTCCCATCCAAAAGCTGAAGCGGAGGCATTAGTATCGATATTTTCTTGGGAAAGTTGCATAACATTCATAGTTACACCCCCTTTAATATTAAATTAAAATTCATTTTACTGATAGAATTTAACATATGATTACATGGTACATATCTGAAGAGATATTTGTAAAGGTAATTATAGGTAATTTAGGGGAGGATCAAGATCAGATCGAATTCCTATGTGAATGAAAAGCTTAATGCATGAAACAGTGGATAAGATTGATTGAAAAAAATCCCTTCTTTCCGGAGCAATTAGTGGAGAACTCGGAAGGATGATGAAACTAACTACATATCTTGATATTAATTTTAATGGTAAAAATGTAATGGGGATTTTCGTTCTTTCTCCTACAGCAAAGTATGGTTCTGTTACTTACATACAGCACAGGAGAAAGAAAAAAATTACTACATTTTACCCCAGACTCCTCTCGGTTTTCTGTAGTCACGGTGTAGCCAAAAGAGATAAATGGCACTAATTTTGCCTAAAATAAAGTAACATTAAATAACACAATCAATCCCCGAAAACCTGCGTAAACTAAGGATTATTGACAGTAATTAAAACATTATAAAACCAATTAAAAAATTTAAGACGAGGGTTCGACTCCCCTCGCCTCCACCAATACCTTGAAAAACCCGACCTCGTGAGGTCGGGTTTTTGCTGTAGAATAGCTGATAAGTGTGAATAATAATTTCACTGCCTTGTAGATGTTTTTATTTATGGATAGTGGAATATACGGTTTCAAGATAAGCAATTGAATTGCGTTCGGCTTCTTCTTTGCGTATCCAACCATCAGAAGCCTGGCGTAAACGTTGATATAGCTTGATAGTGGCCTTTAACGCACGGTAACAACTTTCGTAGCTGTGGAGTGGAATCGTGTCCCGAAGCTCAGCCATCTCAATTTCAGCAAATTGCTCTAGCCGTCGGACTCCCGCGGGAAGATGGCCGTTACGCATGAGTATCAACGGTCCTAATACTGCATTGCGAATAAACGTAATATGTTGGATGAGCTCGAACAACTCGCCTCTTCCTAATTTCGCCGCACCGTAAAGCACCCAAACCCAGAACCGATCCTCCATCCATTGCATAGAGGGCGATGGATAGGCAGGGGATGTCTCGGCAAGGATCGTTCTGATCTCCTCGTCTCTTTCCCAAAGCACAATCGGATTCTCTGTTCGTATCCTAAGCTCTGATTTCGAAATGAACTTTAGATCCACGTGAAGCAACGGTGGGCCGTATAGGCAAATAACCAGACGTGGTTCGCCGACATTCTCACCTGTGAATGCCGACAGTAATTGTCCGAGCTCTTCTGCGAGCTGAATGCGTTGCTCCATAATTTCATTGCGATACGCGTTATCGTACACGATGACTAAATCTAGATCGCTATACTCGTCCATGGCTCCGTGGATCATGGAGCCGCCTGCAAGGAGGCCCGTAAGTCGATTAACTCGACTGATTTTCTTTTTTGCCTGCTTAATGAAGCGTTCGTGAACGGGTAACATCATGTATGCACTCCTTAAAGATAGGACCCATATATAAATGGGTATTACGCCAATATATCATTGTGGTTAATTCGTTGTCAAACGGGTGATACTCAGGTGACACCACAACCCTGACTACACCGTAGAAGCTTATCTTCAGACAGGGGTTCGACTCCCCTCGGGTTCCATCATAATGAACACTATCCGCATGAGGATGGTGTTTTTGTTTTATATTAATACTATAGGGTAGAACATGTCGTACAGATGGAGTGAAATCGATGAATCATAGTCATGATGGAGAGGAACCATTGATAACGGTACTCAATATGGATGGTCAACAACTAACACCATGTTTACCCCATCGGGCTTGGCGGGAAGTTGAGCGATCGCGAGCTGT
>JAPSKD010000287.1 GCA_031177865.1 Bacillus sp. (in: firmicutes)
TAGGCTTATTATGGCAGTTGCTATATAATCCGGAGGTAGGTTTAGTCAATGGTGCATTGAAAGCCATTGGGCAGGCGGAATGGGCTCGTTCCTGGCTAGGAGATAGTGAGGTTGCGATTTACGCAGTGGTTGCAGTTTCACAATGGCAGTACACAGGGTATATGGCTATGCTTTTTTTGATAGCTATGCAAAAAATTCCGTTTGAATATTATGAAGCAGCCATGATTGATGGAGCTTCTCGGATAAAAACATTTTTTAATATTACTGTGCCACAGATCAAAGAAATGCTTTTAGTTGGATCTGTGATCACTGTTATCGGTGCGTTCAAGGTATTTGATGAAGTGTATATTATGACTTTCGGGGGACCTGGCCGGTCTACGGAAGTTTTAGGGACCATGCTTTATCGATCTGCTTTCCGGAACGATGAGATGGGATATGCCTCCACCATTGGAACGGTTGTTTTCGTCATCACTCTGACCCTTTCCTTAGTCCAATTAAAATTAGGAAAATCGGGACAGGAGGTATAATAGAATGACTTCAAAGAGTAACCCGATTGTTAAAACAGATAATGTCACGGAATTTAGAACGGGCAGCCCTAAACTTAGCATGACGATAAAGAATCGAATCTTCCAAAGTGTTGTCCTAGTATGGTTTAGTATTTTTGCATTGGTTATCATTTACCCTATCATATGGCTCGGACTGAGCGGACTAAAATCAAATAGTGATTTTTTCCTTAACACATGGTCCCTGCCAGAAGAATGGTTTTGGAGTAATTACAAAGCTGCTTGGGATGCAGGAATAGGACAGTTTTTCTTAAACAGCGTTTACGTCACGGTTGTCTCGGTCATCACGGTCTTATTGCTGGGATCAATGGCTGCCTATGGATTAAGCCGTTTTCAGTTTAAAGGTCAGAACCTGGTATTAATTCTAATCTTAAGTGGCTTGATGCTTGCCCCGCAAGTGAGCTTAATTCCTCTATATAAATTATTGCAGGGGCTTGGGCTTTACAATACGTATTGGGCATTAGTTCTACCTTATGTAGCGTTTCAATTACCTTTTTCGATCTTTTTAATGCGCTCCTACTTTTTATCGATTCCAAGAGAGTTAGAGGAGTCCGCGATTATCGATGGATGTAATACATGGAAGGTCTACCGTCATATTATTATTCCAATGGGGAAACCGATTATTGCTTCCTGTGCACTGTTAACAGGAATGAATGTCTGGAATGAGTTTATGTTTGCATTAGTCTTAGTAGAGGACTCCAGCCTCCGAACCATTCCTGTTGGACTTATGAATTTAAGGAGTCAGTTGAATACGAATTTCGGAATTCAGTTGGCTGGTTTGGCAATCTCTGCTCTGCCAATGATTATTGCTTATATCATCTTCCAAAAGCAATTTGTCCGCGGTTTAACAGCGGGCAGTGTAAAGGGGTAATAACAACCGCAAGATTAGATGGAACTGAATAGGAAAGAAGGCTTACCTTCCTATTCGTTCCTGCAATCTTTTATTACCAATGGCAATTTAATGGTATATACCGATTTCCTTACAATATAAATGGTATATACCATATTGATGATGAAATTATTTTTTTAAAAGGAGGAATCCAATGCGAAGTATCAAGCGGTCTCAAATCACAGGGATGAACTTTCATTACTTACACTACCCTTTAGAATGTTTTTTGGATGCTATGGTGAAATATAAGGTACAACAAATTGAATTATGGGGAGCAGCACCACACTTATATGTTGAGGATTTAACTATTTCGGAAATCAGCAATATTAAAAGAGAGATTGATCAGAGAGAGTTGAAAGTAGTCTGCTTTACTCCAGAACAGTGCATGTACCCGATTAATCTTGCGGCAAAGGAAAAGAACCTCCGCGAAAGGAGTATTGCATATTTTAAAAAGTCAATCGATACTGCGGTGGAATTGGAAACACCTATGGTATTAGTAACAGCCGGCTGGGGGTACCGTAACGAAAGCAGGGAAGAAGCCTGGAATAGAACAAAAGATTCGATCGAGCAGCTAACTTCTTATGCTGAAAAAAAGGGAATTGTTTTAGCGTTAGAGCCTTTGCAAAAAATTGAATCCAACCTGATTAATACGTTACCAGACTTGAAAGAAATGCTAAATTCCATATCTTCGCCTTCTTTAAAAGGTATGGTGGATACCATCCCGCTTGCAGTGGAAGGTGAGAATTTAGCGGATTATTTTGAACAGCTGCAGGATGATTTAATTCATATTCACTTTATTGACGGCAATCCAACAGGACATTTGGCGTGGGGAGATGGTAGCCTGCCATTAGAAGACTATATTAACACCCTTGTTAAACATCAATATAATGGGGCGCTCACCTTAGAATTTATTTTCTTCACAATATTTATTAGACCCAAATAAAGCATTAGAAGCTTCTCTAAAAACCCTGTCACCATACTTCATGTAATGGTTGGTTGTTCTTAATTGGAAGCCTGATATAAGGGGTTTTTACTGATGTCATTTTGGAGAAATTATCCAAGGAATCTTAAAGTTTTACTTATTGCACTGTTCATTAATTCAACAGGAATGGCTTTTCTTTGGCCGCTTCACACCATTTATATTACCCAAAGCATAGGCAGGACGTTATCAGAGGCTGGTTTTGTCTTAATGTTTCATTCCGCAGCTGAAATTATTGGCAGCTTCCTTGGCGGATATTTGTACGATCGGATTCGTGGGAAAAGAACACTGCTCTTTGGAGTCATATCATCGGCTTTACTGATTTTCTTTATATCAATTAGCCTGCCATGGCCCATCTATATCGTGGCGATGTTTCTCCTTGGACTTGGTATTGGAACCATATTTCCACCTATCTATGCACTTGCAGGTATTGTGTGGAAGAAAGGCGGGGGAAAAAGCTTTAACCTAATTTATCTTGTTCTTAATCTTGGTGTAGCAATAGGGACAGCGTTAGGTGGAACCGTTGCCCAATTTTCGTTCCAATATGTCTTTTGGGTTAACGGAATAACCTATCTCATCTTTATTTTTGTCATCTGGTTCGGATTGAAAGAGCCAGAGCAAGTTCATGAATTAACGAATAGGAAAGGTCCTGTCAATAAGCTAAAAATAGAAAGGCGACATACCCCAAGCTTTTATTCTTTACTCATTCTTTGTTTAGGCTTTATGTTTTGCTGGGTCACCTATATCCAATGGCAAACCAGTATTTCCACCTATATGCATCAGCTAGGTTTTTCCTTGTCAGCCTATAGTACACTGTGGACCATTAACGGCCTGCTCATTCTATGTGGCCAGCCATTGATTCAATGGCTGATGGCCAGATTAAATATAACAATGATGGTGCAGCTATTATGTGGTGTCACCATGTTTATGCTTACCTTCGCGGTACTTGCGAATAGTCAAGCATATGGAGGGTTTGTAACAGCAATGGTGATTATTACGGTAGGGGAAATTCTTATATTTCCTGCAGTTCCAGCCATTGCGAATCGTTTAGCCTCTAATGATAAAAGAGGTATGTATCAAGGTTTGGTCAGTGGAGCAGCGAATGCAGGCAGAACAATTGGCCCTTTGTTAGGCGGTTTATTTTATGATGGGTTTGGTCCATCTGTACTCTTTTATTCTTGTATTTTCATATGTGGATTTGCCTTCATTTGTTTTGGAACATATCAAAGGCTCCTAAATACACACCATGAAACTGAAACGGTGAAGTTCAACAAATAAAAGGAGGATTAAAATGTTAGTAGATGTACAAAAAGCATTAAATGCTTTCAAGCAACGAGATATTTCCAGAGTCTTTTTAGTGGCATGCGGCGGTTCATCATCTCTTATGTACTCCAGCAAATATGTGCTAGATCGAGAGAGCGAAAACATAGATTCTTACCTTTATAATTCTAACGAGTTTCTTCATCGAAATCCGAAAAAACTTAATGAGAAATCATTGGTTATTTTATGCTCACACTTTGGAAAAACGCCAGAAACAGTGGAAGCCGCCCTTTATGCTCGTGACAAAGAAGCTCTAACAGTTGGGTTAACGTTTGATGCTGACTCACCATTAGCCAAAGCAGTTGAACATGTGATTGTCTATGATGACCGAGAGTCCACTAGTTATTTGAATGAGTCTTCCGCTATCATGCTGGAACTAGTTTTTGGGCTCTTAGCTGCCAAAGAAGGAAACGGGAAGTTCATGGACCTGATTTCTTCTTTAGAAGATCTAAGATCTTTAATAGACATAGAAAAGGCGAAGTTTTTACCCCAGGCCCAAGAATTAGCAAAATCCTATAAAGATGAAAAAGTAATTTACACGATGGGAAGTGGTGCTAATTACGGAATTGCGTATTGGTTTGCGATCTGTATTTTGATGGAGATGCAATGGATCCACTCCCATGCGATCCATGCAGGTGAGTATTTCCACGGTCCGTTCGAAGTTTTAGATAAGAACGTTCCATTTATTGTTCTACTAGGGTTAGATGAAACCCGCCCATTAGAAGAACGCTCACTAGAATTCACACAAAATTATAGGGAAAGAGTCATTGTCCTTGATGCCAAAGCTCTTAATCTGACAACCATTGCTGACAGTGTAAAAGGATACATCGCACCGTTTGCATTACAAGCTCTTCTCCGCCAATTCGCAGACGAACTGGCAAAAGAGCGCAACCACCCACTTAGTACCAGAAGATACATGTGGAAAGTGCCTTATTAATAGGAAGAAATGCAATTTAAATAATTATCGATTGGTGCCTGGCACCAAAAATACAACCTTAGGAGGCTGGAAATTATGTTGAAGTTTGATCGCGATTTGTTTTTGAAAATGGTTGGGAAGGAAGCTTTGGAGAAGAGAGGGGAAATTGAGAGGGCTGTTGATGAGGTTTCGGCTAAGGGGTTTAAAAATATTTTCTTGATTGGCTCCGGCGGTACGATTGCGATGATGTATCCATTTGAGTACATCTTAAAATCTAATTCTTCTCTCGAGGCTCATGCTGTGATTGCGGCGGAATTAATGGTAATGAATCATCGCCATCTTTCTAAGGATTCTGTTTGTATATTTGCCAGCGTAACCGGTACAACTCAGGAAACGGTAGCAGCAGCACAATTCTGTAAGGATAAGGGGGCAACGACCATTGGATTTGTGGCGAAACCAGATACTCCATTGGCGCAAACTGTTGATCACTGCATCCTGGCTCCTGATGAAAAGCACTCATTTGATACCTTCTTTGTTTACTTACAGCTGCTGACATTCCGGTTTATCCATAATCATGATGAATTCCCGCAATATGATCAATTTGCAGAACAAATTGCCAATTTACCAGAAGGTATGGTTCAGGCAATGGAAGCATTCGATTCTCATGCTGAACAATTTGCAATTAAGCATAAAGATACGGATTACCACATGCTAGTAGGTGCAGGGAACCTATGGGGGAACACTTACTCCTACGCAATGTGTATTTTAGAGGAAATGCAATGGATTAAATCTAAATCGATTCATGCAGCTGAATTTTTCCACGGTACACTCGAATTAGTGGAAGAAGATACAAGTGTTATTCTTTTTAAGGGGGAAGATGAAACACGCACGTTAGTGGATCGCGTTGAACGATTTGCTGAAACAATTACAAAGGAACTTTTCATTCTGGATACAAAGGATTATGAACTAGAAGGTATTAGCGAGGAGTTTCGAAAGCATCTTGCTATTAACCTGAATTGGGCTTTAACCGGCCGTATCAGTGTGTACCTTGAGCGTGAGCGGAATCATCCGTTAGAACTTAGAAGATATTATCGTAAAATGGCATATTAAGGAGGTTAGGGATGTTAAATTTTGATGCTGAGAGGTTTTTAAGAATACAAAATGGAGCAGTAGCTTTAAAGGATGAGCTTGATCAGGTGATAGATGCTGTCTTCGAAAAAGGCTTGGAAAATGTATTTTTTGTAGGGACAGGCGGGGCGGCGATTCTCATGTTTCCGGCTGAATTTATCTTAAAAAACCACTCCACCTTACCTGTTTATACTGAAATCTCGTCTGAGCTAATGTTGGTGGATCACCAGCACCTCGGTGAGCGTTCTTTAGTGATTTTGCCTTCACTATCTGGTACGACAAAAGAAACGGTTGAAGCTGCGGAATTTTGTAAAGAAAAAGGAGCAACAACCATTAGTTT
Source organism: Bacillus sp. (in: firmicutes) (assembly GCA_031177865.1). GTDB lineage: Bacteria > Bacillota > Bacilli > Bacillales > Cytobacillaceae > Neobacillus. The sequence continues at coordinate 6,136 of JAPSKD010000287.1, forward strand.
AGTAGCACATGCCAACACTCCTTTAGCTAATTTAACAGATTATACGCTTGTAAACTATGCAGCAGATGATACCTCTTGTGAATCGTTTTATATCCAGTCTTATTTCATCGCGTTTCGATTAATGTATAAGCGGAATGAATTCCCTCAGTATCATCAATTTACTGAAGAAATGAAAAAACTTCCTGAGGCTCTATTAAATGTAAAAAAAGCAACGGAGCAGCGTGCTGCAGCATTTGCCCAAAAACATAAGGATACTCTTTACCACATTCTTTCTGGAACCGGTATTGATTGGGGTCAGACCTATTATTATGGAATGTGTATCTTAGAAGAAATGCAATGGATTAAAACTAGACCAGTACA
>JAPSKD010000288.1 GCA_031177865.1 Bacillus sp. (in: firmicutes)
GCCATTTTAAACGCAGGTTTATATAGAAATACAAAACGTATCCAACAAGAAATTGAAATCAGACTTGCAAGACGACACAATGAAGAGACTTGGGATGCCTTAATCGTGACAGATGAAGTTAGATTGGGTGATATCCTGCATTTTTCAAGTGACTTAACTGCCGTTGTCATCGATATGAAAGAAGGTTCACCACTAAAAACAATCCTTTTCTCCAAAAAGGGAACTGACCTTTTTAATTGTATATATGCACTCGGGGAACCAATTCGTTATGAATATATTCATAACAAGTGGGGGCTGGATTATTACCAAACTGTATTTGCCAGCCATCCGGGTTCCGTTGAAATGCCTTCCGCCGGCAGAGCTTTCAGCTGGGAAATGTTATTTAACCTTCAGAAGAAGGGGATTGAGCTCGATTTTATTCAGCTTCATACCGGGCTTAGCTATTTGTTGGATGACGAGTTGGAGACATCGCCAACTGATAATTACGAAGAATATCATCTTTCCGAAGGAACCATTGAAAAAATTCGTAAAACCAAGGCGTCAGGTGGCAGGGTAATTGCAGTTGGAACTACGGTGGTAAGAGCATTAGAAAGTGCAGGGATTACTGGCGCATTGAATGGGGTAACCAATCTTTACATCAATCAAAACTTCAAGTTGAAAATGGTTGATGGCATTATTACAGGTCTTCATGAACCAAAGGCAAGTCATCTGGATATGCTTACTGCATTCGTACCTCAAAATTTGTTATGGAATGCTTATGAAGAGGCAATTGATCAGCGATACCTGTGGCACGAATTTGGGGATACGAATCTAATTTTATAAAGGGGAATTACTATGCGCATGCATCATTTTGCGATTGAAGTAAAGGATTTGGAAGCATCTGCAGCATTCTATCAGAAATATATTGGTCTTCAGGAAGAAAGCAGTTTTCTTTTTGGTGGGGAGAAAATTGTCTTTTTAAAAGATAATGACTTTCGGCTCGAACTCATTTCTAACACAGAACAGTCAACTAGTAAGCCTTCATCCGTTCACCTATGCTTTGAGGTCGATAGCATATATGCAGTAATCAAACATTTTAATGAAGATGGCATTTTCGCAATCGAAGGTCCCTATAAGCTAGAAAATGGCTGGGAAACGATATTTTTTCAGGGTCCTAACGATGAGGTAATCGAGTTCTTACAGATTGGAAGAAAAGCTGGCAAATAATACGTCAGCTTTTTCGTTACTTCCTGCTTGCCTATAAGATTGAGCTACGACTATGATTTAATCAATAGATACAAAATGGGGAGTGTTTAGATGTCCAGAAACGAAGAAATCGGTATCTTAAAAGAAATTGCTGAACTCTTGAATGAAGGGTCAGATTCGCAGGCGGTTTTAGCAGGGGTATTAAGAAAACTTCTGCACCTGACCGGGCTGCAATCGGGCTGGATTTTTTTAATCGATGAAAAGGGAGCACATCAACTGGCTGCGAAAGAGATGTTACCTGAACCTTTATCACAAAACCATAACCAAAGAATGTGTCAGGGCGATTGCTGGTGTGTAGGTCGATATAATAGCGGTAAATTGAACAAGGCGGTCAACATTATAGAATGTCAGCGAATCGAAAATGTAATCCTCGAAAAAGCAGGAGATACCGGAGGTCTGACCCATCATGCTACCGTCCCCTTGAGGGCTGGCAATGAGCGATTTGGATTATTAAATGTCGGGTCTCCTAATAAAACTCATTTTCAAAAAGATGAACTGGCCTTACTTGAGGCTGTAGCCTTTCAAATCGGAACAGCACTAAAAAGAATAAAATTAACTCAAAGAGAGCAAGAGACTGCACTCATTTCAGAGCGGAATCGACTTGCCAGAGATTTGCACGATTCCGTTAATCAATTACTTTTCTCGCTAAGTTTAACTGCTAGAGCGGGCAGAGAAATGACAGAAAACGAAGCGGTTAAGCAAACCTTCTCCTATATCCAGGATCTTGCCCAGGACGCACTCGGGGAAATGAGGGCGCTGATTTGGCAGCTAAAACCACACGGCCTTGAAAATGGAATACTTAGTGCATTAAGCAGCTATGCGGAAATGTTGGGTCTAACCATTGAGGCAAAATTAACTGGAATCTCTAGTTTTCCTGAAAAGGTGGAGGAAGCACTATGGAGAATTGGACAGGAAGCACTTGGCAATTGTAAAAAGCATTCTCAAACCACCGATGTGTCGTTATTTTTAAATAGACGCAGTGATTCCGTAACCATGACTATCCAAGATAAGGGCTGCGGGTTTTATTTCGATGAGAGTTTTGAACTGCCATCGTTCGGATTAAAAAATATGAAAGCACGAACAGAGGCTTTAAACGGGACGTTCCATATAATGAGCGAACTAGGAAAAGGAACAGAGATTCAAATACAAATTCCAATTTAGGGGGAGATATGATGGGGATTCGTATATTAATCGCAGATGATCATCATGTTGTTAGAAGGGGACTAGCTTTTTTTCTAAAAACACAAAAAGAAATTGAAATTATCGGAGAAGCGGGAAATGGCAGAGAAGCGGTTGAACTCGCACGAACGTTGAAACCTGACCTCATTCTCATGGATCTCGTGATGCCGGAAATGGACGGAATACAGGCAACAAAAATGATAAAAACTGAAATACCCGAAATAAAAATCATGATGTTAACGAGTTTTTCTGATCAAGATCATGTGATTCCTGCATTAGAAGCAGGTGCCTCAGGTTATCAATTGAAAGACATCGAACCCGATGAATTAATTAATTGTATTAAAAAAATCATGAGCGGTGAAAATCAGCTTCATCCAAAAGCCACCTCCCATCTGCTTGCAAATTTATCAAATAAAGAAAGTAATGAAAGAAATTTAATTGACCAGCTTACTAAAAGAGAACTAGATGTCCTTAGGGAGATTGCCAGAGGAAAAAGTAATAAGGAAATAGCTTCTTCACTGTTTATTACTGAAAAAACCGTGAAAACACATGTATCTAATCTCCTATCCAAACTTGAATTGGCGGACCGTACACAAGCTGCTCTTTTTGCGGTAAAGAATCATCTTGTTGAGTAACCAGCGACCGGATAGGGTCGCTATTTTATTTTAACAGAAAATTTTTATTCTTTTTCTTCACAGATATCTTTTTCAAATCTTCTATATTAATATGATAGAATGGAGTACATGAAACGCTGAGGGAGAGAAAGCGATTGTACGAATTTGTTAAAGGCCTGCTCGAGTTTGTTGGTCCTGAATATATCGTGATTGAGAATAATGGGATTGGCTATCAAATTTCAACACCGAATCCGTTTATTTATTCTAGTAAAATGAATACTAATGTTACTGTCTATACATATCATTACGTTCGAGAAGATTTAATGGCGTTATACGGGTTTGAAACACGAGAAGAAAAGAAGCTGTTTACGAAATTGTTGAATGTTTCCGGAATCGGACCTAAAGGGGCATTAGCCATTTTGGCATCTGGTGAAGTGCAGCAGGTGGTTTCTGCAATTGAAAATGAAGATGAAAGCTTCCTAGTAAAGTTCCCTGGGGTCGGCAAAAAAACAGCAAGACAAATGATTTTAGACTTAAAAGGGAAATTACAGGATATTGTACCGGATTATTTTCCGAATTTATTTAATGCCGATACCTTTCCAACTGCAGCAGAGTCAACCAATAATGCTTTTGAAGAGGCTGTATTAGCCTTGAAAGCACTTGGCTATTCTGACAAAGAAGTGAAAAAGATTTCACCTGAGTTAAGAAAAGAACAGCTATCAACCGACCAATATATTAAAAAAGCCCTGCAGCGGCTTTTAAAATAAGGTGATTATTCATGGATGAGAGAATTATTTCTAGTGAAGCAAACCAGAACGAACTCTCCTTAGAGCAAAGCCTTAGGCCTCAGATCTTAAGACAATACATTGGTCAAGATCAAGTGAAAAAAAGTCTTGAGATATTCATTGAGGCGGCAAGACTCCGCAAGGAAACATTGGACCATGTTCTACTTTACGGGCCACCTGGATTAGGAAAGACGACACTAGCGGTCATTATTGCCAATGAAATGGGTGTAAACATCCGTACCACCTCAGGTCCCGCAATTGAAAGACCTGGTGATTTGGCCGCCATTCTTACCGCTCTTGAACCAGGTGACGTTTTGTTTATTGACGAAATACACCGTCTTCCAAGACAAATTGAAGAGGTGCTTTATCCGGCAATGGAGGATTTTTGTCTGGATATCGTCATTGGCAAAGGGCCAAGTGCTCGTTCCGTTCGACTGGACCTTCCCCCATTTACTCTTGTTGGCGCTACAACGAGGGCAGGCTCTTTATCAGCTCCACTTCGAGACAGATTTGGAGTTTTGAGCCGTCTCGAGTATTATAAGGAAGACCAATTAAAAAATATTGTACTAAGAACAGCTGATTTATTTGAAACTAAGATTGACGAGCAGTCAGCTGCTGAGATTGCAAGGAGAGCTCGTGGAACCCCAAGGATAGCCAACCGGTTACTCCGCAGGGTAAGAGATTTTGCACAAGTCAAGGGTAACGGGGAAATTGACCTAGCTTTAGCTAGAGAATCTTTAGAACTATTACAGGTAGACAAACTTGGCCTTGATCATATCGATCACAAGCTGCTAAAAGGAATTATTGAAAAATTCCGGGGTGGACCTGTCGGGCTTGATACCATTGCCGCGTCGATTGGCGAAGAGTCTGAGACAATCGAAGACGTGTATGAACCATATTTACTGCAAATTGGCTTTTTACAACGTACTCCAAGAGGTAGAATGGTAACAGATTTAGTCTATCGCCATTTTGGCATGGAGCCACCAAAACAGTAATTTTTGATAAGTAGGGATGTATTTTATGAAGGTAGATTTATTTGATTTTCATTTGCCTGAAGAGCTAATTGCACAAGTTCCGCTGCAAAACCGGACTGATAGCAGACTAATGGTAGTGAATAAGGAAACAGGTGAATTGAAGCATGATATTTTTAAAAATATTCGTGAATACTTGCGTGAAGGGGATTGCCTCGTATTAAATGATACAAGGGTACTTCCAGCACGCCTTTTTGGTGTGAAGAAAGATACCGGTGCCAAAATTGAAGTATTATTATTGAAGCAGCTAGAAGGAGATCAGTGGGAAACGCTAATAAAGCCTGCAAAGCGTGTTAAAGAGGGAACAGAAATAGATTTTGGTGACGGATTACTAACAGCTGTTTGTACCGGGACCTCCGATCATGGCGGAAGAGTATTAGAGTTTCACTACGATGGTATTTTCTATGAAATGCTTGATCGATTAGGAGAAATGCCGTTACCTCCATATATTAAAGAGCAACTCGATGACAGAGAACGATATCAAACGGTATTTGCCCGTGAGCCAGGATCGGCTGCAGCCCCAACCGCAGGTCTTCATTTCACCGAAGAGCTGTTGAATGAAGTGAGAGATAAAGGCGTGCATGTCGCGTTTATTACCCTGCATGTAGGACTTGGGACGTTCAGACCTGTAAGTGTTGATGATGTCCTTGAGCATGATATGCACTCGGAGTTTTATATGATTACCGAAGGCACAGCACGTTTGCTCAATGAAGTCCGTCAAAATGGCGGAAGAATAATCACCGTCGGAACGACATCAACTCGGACACTTGAGACCATTGCTTCCGATAACAATGGTACCTTCATTGAAAGCAGCGGATGGACTAATATTTTCATTTATCCCGGGTACCAATTTAAGGCAATAGATGGAATAATTACAAATTTCCACCTACCAAAATCCACTTTGATTATGCTTGTTAGTGCGTTAGCTGGAAGAGAAAATATTTTGCATGCCTATAATACAGCTGTAAATGAGCGTTATCGCTTCTTCAGCTTTGGCGATGCAATGCTCATCATCTAGGTTAACTAGGTTAATCATTTTGATTAACCGTTAAGGAAGGAGAAAGAGAATTTGACTGCGATTCGATATGAATTTATCAAAACATGTAAGCAAACAGGTGCCCGTTTAGGAAGAGTACATACCCCTCACGGTTCCTTTGACACGCCGGCATTTATGCCGGTAGGAACACTTGCTACGGTAAAAACGATGTCACCTGAGGACCTAAAAGAGATGGGGGCAGGTATTATTTTAAGTAATACCTATCACTTATGGCTTCGTCCTGGAAATGAAATTATCAGGGAAGCGGGCGGTCTTCATAAGTTTATGAACTGGGACCGTGCGATTTTAACCGATTCTGGCGGATTCCAGGTATTTAGTTTGAGTGAATTCCGAAAAATTGAAGAGGAAGGCGTTCATTTCCGTAACCATATGAGTGGTGAAAAATTATTTTTATCACCTGAAAAAGCAATGGAAATTCAAAACGATCTTGGTTCCGATATTATGATGGCATTTGATGAATGCCCGCCTTACCCTGCTACATATGAATACATGCAAAAATCAGTAGAGAGAACATCTCGTTGGGCGGAGCGCTGTTTGAATGCTCATCAAAGACCGAATGACCAAGGTCTCTTTGGAAT